>CAIXZI010000330.1 GCA_903923915.1 uncultured Bacteroidota bacterium | reverse complement strand
CGGGCGCTACACAAATTTCTCTTTTAGTAAAAGAAGGTGGTAAAGCACTTATACAAGTTATTGATAATGGCAAAGGAATGAGCGAGACAGATGCGCGTATGTGTTTTGAACGTCATGCAACTTCTAAAATAAAAACCGCTGATGATTTATTTGCTATAAGCACAAAAGGCTTTCGTGGTGAGGCTTTAGCGGCTATATCATCTGTTGCACAGGTTGAATTAAAAACTAAAACAGCAGAAGCCTTAACTGGTACATCCGTTATTATTGAAGGTGGAAATTTTATTTCGCAAGAGCCTTGTCAGTGTGCAAACGGAACATCCTTCAGCGTTAAGAATTTATTTTTTAATGTCCCGGCCCGTCGTAATTTTTTGAAAGATGATTCTATAGAGCTTCGTCATATTATAGATGAGTTTGAACGCGTTGCCATGGCGCATATTGATGTAGGCTTTAAATTAATTAGCAACACCAACGAAGTATATAACCTTCCTCCTACTAACTTGTTATTACGCGTGGCAGGCTTAGCAGGTAATACGCTAAAAGATAAGCTGGTGGCTGTAAACGAGCAAACACCAAACATTAGCATTAATGGTTATGTAGGCACTCCGGCTTCTTCTAAAAAGAAAAGAGGCTTGCAATATTTTTTTGTAAATAATCGTTTTATAAAAAGTGCCTATTTAGATCATGCGGTTAAGAGTGCTTATTTTCAACTGATACCGGAAGGAGAATATCCTGCATATTTTATTTTCATTACCGTTCCACCTAATGTTATTGATGTAAATATTCATCCTACAAAAACCGAAATTAAATTTGAAGATGAAAAAACGGTTTATGCTATTTTAAAAACATCTGTTAAACGTGCTTTAGGTAAAAATAATTTAGCGCCCTCTATAGATTTTGATCAGGAGCAAATTGTAGAATTTAATTATTCTAAAAATCAAGGTGTGCCGCAAGCTCCTAAAATACAGTATAATCCAAGCTATAATCCGTTTAACGACAAAGCTGAACCACAATCTTCTAATGCCGATTGGAAATCTTTATACGAAGATTATGTAACGCCGGGCAATCAGGAAATTTCTGTGCAGCAACGAGAAGAAGATTTATTTCATGCGCAAAAAACAGAAGTAAGTTTTGATAAAGTATTTCAATTACAAAACAGATATATAGTTGCTGTTACACCAGACGGACTTTTATTGATAGACCAGCAACGCGCGCACGAACGTATTATGTACGAGCATTATAAAAAATCAACACAGCATCCTATAAATTCACAACAAGAATTGTTTCCGCAAACTATTGAGTTATCATCTGCGGATATGCTTTTATTAAAAGAACTGAATGATGATTTAAAAAATTTGGGTTTTGATATTGTTCCTTTTGGCAAAGAAACCATTGTGGTACAAGGCGTTCCGGCCGATTTAAGTTCATTAAATAGTGTTGAAGTTTTAAATGGTTTATTAGAAAATTATAAGCTAAATAACTTAGATATTAAGTTAGATAAAGGTGAAAATATTTGCAGAGCATTAGCGCAAAATACTTGCATTAAATATGGCAAAGAATTGCAATTTGAAGAAATGAAATTATT
>CAIXZI010000329.1 GCA_903923915.1 uncultured Bacteroidota bacterium | reverse complement strand
TTTTTCCAATTGATCTATCGTAGATAAAAAAAGCGTTTTCATGTTTTCTAACTCCTCGGTAGTTACAGTTTTTTCGGGCTTTGTGCCACCTTTGTAACTGTTTATATGTTGTTCGTCAATAACAGGTTTAACGCCTGCGCGTATATAGCATAAACCTTGCTGACTCGCCATTAAATGGGCAAAATTCCAAACAATATTATTGTTAAACCCGGCAGGTACTTTGTTTAACTGTTCAACACTTAAATCGCTAATTAGTTTTAAAACTACATTTCTTGTTTTTCTTAATCGTCCAAAGTGGTTATCCATGTTATTCTTTTTTTCAAATCTAATACTTTTCTATTAGTATTTAATAAGCTTGTTTGGATAATTGTGTGTTGTCATGTTGAGCCTGTCGAAACATTTGCGTTGCCCTGCCCATATCCTTCGACAAGCTCAGGATGACTTGCGCTATTTATAAAACCTTCTTAGTATCTTTGCGGCATAATTATATTGAAATGAAACCCGCAAACATTCAACACTATTTATCCGGTACAAAAATTAGCCCCGACTTAAAACAAATTGCCGAAAAGGTAATTGCCGGTAAGCGTATTAGTTTTGATGATGGCGTGTTGTTGTTTGAAAAGGCTGAACTGGGCTTTGTGGGCGCGTTAGCTAATTATGTTAAACAAAAAAAGAGTGGAGATATGGTTTTCTTTAATCGTAATTTTCACGTAGAGCCCACTAATATTTGTGTTTATACTTGTTCGTTCTGCTCATACTCTCGTCTAATTAAACAAAAAGAAGAAGGTTGGGAATTGTCTGTAGATCAAATTTTAAACACCATTAAAAAGTGGGATGATAAACCGGTTACTGAAGTGCATATTACCGGAGGAGTAATCCCAAAACAAGATTTTAAATTCTATACCGATTTATTCAGAAAGATAAAAGAGCATCGCCCTAACTTGCACATCAAAGCACTTACGCCTGTTGAATATCATTACATTCTAAAAAAGG
Organism: uncultured Bacteroidota bacterium; assembly: GCA_903923915.1. GTDB lineage: Bacteria > Bacteroidota > Bacteroidia > B-17B0 > Aurantibacillaceae > PALSA-968. The sequence goes on along the minus strand of CAIXZI010000329.1, from coordinate 839 downwards.
CAAAACTTTCTTACGAAGAGGGAATGAAACTTTTTAAAGAAGCAGGTTTAGATTCTATGCCGGGCGGGGGAGCAGAGATTTTTCATCCTGAGATACGAGATGAAATTGCAGGCGGAAAATGTAGTGCCGAAGAGTGGTTAGCTATTCATGAAGCATGGCATAATTTAGGAATGAAGAGCAATGCTACCATGCTTTACGGACACGTGGAGAAATACTGGCATCGTGTAGATCATTTAGAGAGATTAAGAACCTTGCAGGATAAAACAGGCGGCTTTAATGCCTTCATTCCGTTAAAGTTTAGAAATAAAGATAACCAAATGAGCCACGTGTCTGAGGTTAGTGTTATTGAAGATTTACGCAACTACGCCATCAGTAGAATTTACTTAGATAATTTCGATCATATAAAAGCGTATTGGGCTATGATTGGCCGTAGCACAGCACAATTGGCACTTAATTTTGGTGCTGACGATATTGATGGTACTATTGATGATACCACTAAAATATACTCTATGGCTGGTTCTGAAGAGTTAACGCCCATATTAACCACGCAGCAATTAGTAGATTTAATTAAACAGGTTGATTTGCGTCCGGTTGAAAGAGATACTTTATACAATGTTGTACATGATTATAGCAAAGAAGAAGTAGTTGCTTAATTATACTACGTGAGATGCAGGCTCTACCGTTTTAGAATCGATAGCATCGCGTAAAGCGTTACCAACTAACATAAAGGCAAGCACCAATACCATAATAGCAATACCCGGTATAAAGGCTAAATAAAAAGCATCTGGTGTAAATATAAACGGACGATGATCATTTATCATTTTACCCCAACTTGCCAT
>CAIXZI010000328.1 GCA_903923915.1 uncultured Bacteroidota bacterium | reverse complement strand
TTATGTTTTTAAAAAAGGTAATAATTTCATTTCTAAAAATTACACCAACAATAATATAGGGGATAAACATTAAAAAAAGAATGCCTGTGTTTAAACCTTGTGCTACCGAATTGGGATTGTTCTTTAAATCACTTTCAGCTGCAGCCTTACACATAGCGCATTGAGAGTATGTGCTCATGCTAAGAAGCATAAAAAATAAAATTGCAAGTAAACTTCTTGCTTTCATTTTAAAACGGATAATATGGTTTAACCATTAAATACACAACTACACCCGTTATGGTAACATATAACCAAATAGGATAACTAAAGCGAACTATTTTACGATGCTTGATTACATCATTTTTCAATCCAAAATAAAACGAAATTAAAATCATGGGTAAAACTATTGCAGCAAGTATAATGTGTGAGGTAAGTATAAATAGGTACAAGCCTCTAATACCTGATACCAAAGACTTTTCGGCATCATCTAAGTTTCCATCATGGTTGATGTCTCCAAATTTTATATCGGGCATAAAGTAATGCGCCAAAATATATGATACAAAAAACAAAGCCGACAACACAAAAGCTGTTAGGTTTATTTTTTTGTGCATAGCAATGTTTTTTCTTTTAATAAACCATAAAGACGCCAACAATAAAATAGCACAGGTGCCATTAAGTGTGGCGTTTAACATGGGTAGGTAAGAAACAAAACCAGGCATTATATCAGGGCGCGGCAACACTTTTTGGTTTAAAATAACCACCACGGCAAATACAAAAATACTTAATGCCATTACAAATCTAAATACGGCTTTGTCGTTCATCTTATTTTTCTGTTTTTAAAATAGATATATCGTTTATTAACTTATTTACCTGCAAACTATCAGTGCCATCGTAAATACCACGTATGCGTTTTTGATTATCAATTAGCAACATAGCTTCGCTGTGTATAAAACCTTCTGGCGTGCCGTCATCCTCTAAAGCATTTACCAAATAACTTTCTTTAGCTAGGGTGTAGATTGCTTTTTTATCTCCGGTTAAAAAGTGCCATTTGTTTTTTATAGCACCATATTTTCCGGCATATTCAAGTAAAACCTCTGCTGTATCATGCATTGGGTTTACGGTGTGAGATAAAATTAAAAAATCAGCGTCGTTTTTTTCTGCTTGCTGAACTCTACCTAACTGACTAGTCATTGCCGGACAAATACTCTGACAGGTAGCAAAGAAAAAATTGGCTACATAAATTTTATTTTGCGTGGTTTGCTGGCTTACAATTTCTTTATACTGATTTAGCAAAGAAAAATCTTTAATGGTTTGGTAAACAGTATCTCCGCTGGTAAGCACTGTTTTTGTTCCGTAAACAGGAAGCAATAATTTCTTTTCTTCTTTTTTAGGATTGCAGGCAAAAGCAAATAACGTTATTACTGCCAGCAACAGTATTTTATTTTTGTTCAAGATCATTTTGTTTAAGTGTGTTAGCGTACTCGTCTTTTGTTTTTAGGTGTTTGTATTCTTGTACTAAACGTTTTACTTCCGAGTTTTGGTTTGGATCATAATAACCACGTATATGCCTATGCTTATCAACTAACACAGCAAAATAATTAAACACATAATAAGGTTTTCCTTTAAAATAAGCTTCGTTGGCAGTTTTGTCTTCGGCTAATAACGGATGAAAACTTGGAAGATTAATTTTTAATGAATCGAAATCTCCTCTTAATTCTTTATTTTCAATCACACTGGAGCAATAAGCAGAATAAGTACTTGAAATAAAAAACATGGGAATGTCTTTAAACTCTTTTGGTTTGTATTGTGCATAATCAAAAAACGCTTCTAACTTATAGCCGTCTTTTCTTAAGTCATTATCTAAAAATAAAATCACATATACGGGGTAGTTGATTGTATCTATTGAAATAGAATCCCAATTGGCAATCATTACTTTTACCTCATCACCATCTTTAGTAGTATCTTTTCCCGAATGAGCTTTGCAATTTGTTATAAAAGAAACATTCGGCACACTATAATAAACTGTATCTCCTTTAGCAGAAACCGTTTTTGGCCCGTAGTAAGCCATCTTTTTAAAATTAGCCTGGGTTAATTCAAAAAGAAAGTACAGTAATGATGGAAATAAAATAATGCAGACTAAAATTATACGCTTTCTTTTCACGGCGCAAATTTACACATAAAAAGTGATTTTATTTCTTCGCCACAGATTTCACGGATTAGCGCAGATTTTTATTCTTATCTGTGTAATCAGCGAAATCTGCGGTGCCCTTATATGTAGTTTTATTAAGTATTTTTGCCAAATGTTAAAGATGCGCGCATTATATTTTCTGGGTTTTTTATTGATTTTTCAGGTTTCGTTGTCGCAGGATAATTGCAATTGCAACCAAAAAGAAATTGCTTTTTCTGAAGGGTATATAAATACCAATCAATTAATTTTTAGAGGGAAAACAATAAGTATAGCCAAAGGAACCGATTATGATAAAGTAACTTTTCAGGTTAATGCGCTTTTTAAAGGAGCTGCATCCAAACAAACAGCGGTTTATTTTGATAATAAAAATGTATGTGCCCTAAAATTTAATGTAGGCGAAGATTGGTTAATTTATGCCAACTACAAAAGCGCAAAACCTGTTGTTGTATATTGTTCTCGCAGCCGTAAAAACGTAATTAACACCAATAAAAATATTGATTTGATGTATGTTAAATTAGACATAAGCATTGATGATGAAACAGATAAACTTACCGAATTGTGCGGATTAAAAACCTTTACCGAGCCCGTAACCAATAATGAAAGCGCACACGATAATATTATACCCACTGGTTTGCAACGCATCTTACTGATTGTTTTTTCGTTAATTGGATTTGCCCTTATTTATTTTGTGCTTAGTAAGCTTTGGAAAAAATAAGTTATTTCTGCTCGAAAACAAATTGAGAAATAACTTTATTTACTTCTGCTGCCTTGGTTTCCATAGGACAATGACCGGCCCCATTAACTACATAGGTTTTTGCTTCAGGAAATTTTTTAATAAACTTATCACGCAAACTAATTGGTAACCAACTATCGTTTTTACCCCAAATAACTAGTAGCGGAATATTTTTAAATCCATCTTTATTAAACACAAAATTATTTTCTGCAGTTGCCATTTTAAATATAGCCGAGCCACTATTTTTATAACAGAAAGGAAATAGATAACCATTCACCGCATCAATATTAGCCGGCTCGCCGTAAGCAGAAGAAAGTAATTCTTTAAACTTATCGGGCTTTGCCAAGTAATGCTTACAAAGTACGTTAGCCCAACGTTTAAGCGGGGGATAACCAAATAATATTTTTGCTAACCAGCCACCACCCGGGTTTTGAAATGGCGCACCATCAATTAAAATAACCGATTTTACTTTTTGCGGGAAATTGCTTGCGTACACTCCCGCAACGGCTGCCCCCATCGAATGCCCTACTACAATAAACTTATTGGCACAAGCCGTATCATAAAAAGAAGTGATTTTATTAATAGCGTTAAAGGTGTTTTCTATTTCATAGCTTGCGGTATCGCTTTTATCACTAAAGCCAAAAGCGGGTAAATCAATAGCTACAACTAAGGCACCCTGACTAACTAAAGTATCTATGTTTTTTCTATAAGAAATTGTAGAACCCGAAAAGCCATGAATTAGCAATACTTTGCGAATAGCTTTGTTTTTGGGGCTCCAAACTCTGTAATGAAATTTGGTTTTATCTACCGTAGTAAAACGACTGTTGAAAAATGGTTTTTCGTTAACAGCCAACTCTTTTGTTTCTACTGAAAAAAAATAAGGCAGAAAAGAAAACACGATGAAAATAGAAAATAGAATAATGAAAAATACTTTTAAAAGCTTTTTGAAAAATTTCATGGTTTTACTTTAAGGCTTGTACACAAGCGTTCCAAACAACTTCGTTTGGTGGTGGCGCTATGATTTCCATTTTTTCTTTGGTAACGGGGTGTTCAAAGGTTAGTTTACGCGCATGCAAGTGTATAGAGGCATCTTCATTGGTGCGTTTAAAACCATATTTAACATCGCCTTTTATGGGGCAACCCATGGTAGATAATTGCACACGTATTTGATGGTGCCTGCCTGTGGTTGGATTAATTTCTAATAGAAAAAAATTGTTTGTAGCGGCCAATATTTTGTAATCTAACTCTGCTTTTAGCGCAGATTTATTATCCGCGGAATATGTTTTTGAACGATTATTTTTTTCGTCTTTTATAAGGTAATTAATCAACGTTCCGCTTTCGTGTGGCGGTTTGTTTTTTACTACCGCCCAATAGGTTTTTTGTATTTCTCGTGTACGAAACAACTCGTTCATACGAGTAAGTGCTTTGCTTGTTTTGGCAAATAGCACCACACCGCTAACAGGCCTGTCTATTCGATGTATAACCCCCGCAAACACATTACCGGGCTTATTATATTTTTCTTTTAAAAAGGTTTTTACTTTTTCTGAAAGTGGCTCATCACCGGTTTTATCGCCCTGCACAATTTGACTGGGTTTTTTATTTACGGCAATTAAATGATTGTCTTCGTATAAAACTTCTACTTCCATGATTCAAAGGTAATTGAAATGTTTTTGTTTGATGAAACAAGTTCGACAAGTTCAGAAAGACAATTTAAGGTTACTTAGAAACCTCCATTTTTATTTTACGATTCTTGATTTTTTCATCTTTAATCAATCGTATAACAGCATCAATTTTATCGCGTTTTACGGCAGCGTATGAAGAGTGATCAAGCACTTCAATTAAACCCAACTCATCTTTTTGCAGTTTGCCTTTTTGTAAAAGCATACCTACAATATCCATTTTATTTATTTTATCTTTTTTACCCGCACCAATGTAAAGGGTACTCCAAGGTGGCATATCGGGTGCTTCGTATTTGCCAGAAAGTTTTTCTTCTTCAACCTCTTCTGTAATAAACGAGGGGATATGTTCTCCTTCTGCTAAAATTAAATAAGAGGTTCCTTTAGCATTCATACGTGCTGTACGCCCATTGCGATGTATAAAAGAATCTTCAGTAAGGGGTAGTTGATAATGTACTACGGCTTCAATTTCTGGGATATCTAAACCACGCGAAGCCAAATCGGTGGTAACTAAAATACGGTGGCTTCCGTTTCTAAATTTAATTAAAGCTTTTTCACGGTCATCCTGCTCCATACGGCCATGAAAAATATCATGCGCCAACCCTTTTTTCTCTAATACATAACTAATGCGGTCAACGGCATCGCGGTGGTTACAAAAAACCAAGGTGGGTTTTGCCCCTGTTTTATAAATTAAAGAAACCAGTGTATCTAACTTTTCTTTGTTCTCAACACGCACAAATTTTAATTTTAGTCCTTCTAATTTTGCAGGAACATCTGGTAGAAAATTAATTTCAAAAGGATGCTTAATACCTGTAAATGAAGGTATTTCTTTCATTTTGGTAGCAGAAGTAAGCGTACGTTTTTTTAAATTTTTAAGCTGAGAAATGATGTACGACATATCATCCTGAAAACCAAACTCAAGGGCTTTGTCAAACTCATCTAACACCAATGCTTGCACGTTGTTAGCATCAAAATTATTTAAGCGTAAGTGGTAAGCAATTCTTCCTGGCGTACCAACCAAAAGCGTAGGCGGGTGCTCTAAATTGTTTTTTTCAATGCGTGTTGCGTGTCCGCCATAGCAGCAATTAACTTTAAAACCCGTGCTCATTTGTTTAAACACCTGTTCAATTTGTAACGATAGTTCGCGCGAAGGCACAACTATCAGGGCTTGCACACCTGCTTTATCTTTTTCTAAATTATTTAAAATCGGTAATAAAAAGGCCAATGTTTTGCCGGAGCCTGTAGGAGAAAGCAATACAATATCTTTTTGCTTTTTAGCAGCATCCATAGAGGCCAACTGCATGGGGTTTAAAGCCTCAATCTTTAAATTTTTAAGGGCGGTTTCTGTTGTCATAATATACCCCAAAAGTACGCTAAATAAAAACAATACTGCATAACGTGTGTTTTCAATGAAATAAGAATTAATTTTAAGCATTCTTTTTTCGAAAACTTTGATCAAAATAACCGATAAAATAATTTTAGGAATCGATCCGGGTACGGTTATCATGGGTTTTGGGCTTATACACATTAAAGGCAGTGAAATGAAGCTGATTGAATTAGATGTGATAAAACTAGATACCGACGATGACCACACCATACGTTTACAAAGAATATTTGCTGCAGTAACCGAACTTGTAAAAAAACATAAGCCCGATGAGTTTGCTATTGAAGCCCCTTTTTTTGGCAAGAACGTGCAAAGTATGCTAAAATTAGGTCGCGCACAGGGTGTTGCTATGGCCGCAGCCTTAAATTTTGAAGTCCCTATTTTTGAATATTCTCCTAAAAAAATAAAACTTAGTATAACCGGTAACGGTAATGCAGCTAAAGAACAGGTGGCCGCTATGTTGCAACAAATTTTAAAATTTACCAATAACAATAAATACTTAGATGCCACAGATGCCTTGGCGGTAGCGGTTTGCCATCACTTTCAAAGCAAACCCAATATGCAATCAGCAAAAAAGACATACAAAAACTGGGGCGCTTTTTTAACCGATAACCCGGGTAGAAAAGGTTAAATGGGTGTTGCGGCTTATTAAAAACGCCAGACTTTCTCTGTTAAGTTTTGTTGATTTAGCTTATTTTTTATTTCGCAGAACACTTTTTGTACCAACAAAAACATTCTACTACAAATACTTTTTCAGTATTCAGCTCAACCAAATAAAAACTACAACGGCACACTAATTTCTAAAGCAAATACTGCATTAACTGGTATGAAGAAATTTCTTAACTTGCCGCTTTAAAACTATTAACATGATACTTGGCGTACCAAAAGAAACCAAAATAAAAGAAAACCGCGTAGCACTTACACCCGATGTGGTTAAAGACCTTGTAAAAAAAGGCTTTGAAGTTGTTATAGAAAGTAGCGCAGGCTTAAACTCATTTTATAATGATGATGCTTATACTTCGGTAGGCGCAAAAATTGCAGATAAAAACGCTGTTTACGCAAGCGATGTGTTATTAAAAGTAAATGCACCAACCGTTGAAGAAGCCTCTAAAATGAAAAAAGAAGCCGTTCTGATTTCGTTTATGTGGGCAGCCACAAGTCCTGAATTAATTGATGCCTGCGTTAAAGCGGGCATAACCGCTTTTTCTATGGATGCCGTTCCGCGTATTTCTCGTGCACAAAAAATGGATGCGCTTTCTTCTCAAGCAAATTTAGGCGGTTACAAAGCAGTTATGCTTGCTGCAGATACAATAGGAAAAATTCTACCCATGATGACTACTGCCGCAGGAACTATTCGTCCGTGCAAGGTGGTTATATTTGGTGCGGGTGTAGCAGGTTTACAAGCCATTGCAACCGCAAAACGTTTAGGTGCCGTGGTTGAGGTTAGCGATATTCGTCCGGAAACAAAAGAACAGGTACAATCTCTAGGTGGAAAATTTATTGAAATAAAAGGCGATGATTCTGTGAAAATGGAGGGTGGTTACGTTAAAGGCGTTTCTGATGAATTTTTAAAAAACCAGCAAGCCCTTGTTTCTAAGCACGTAAAAGATGCTGATATTATTATTACAACCGCTTTAATCCCGGGTAAAAAAGCACCGGTGTTGGTTACAGAAGATATGGTAAAATCTATGCGCTTTGGTTCTGTAATTGTTGATATGGCGGTAGAACAAGGCGGCAACGTTGTTGGTAGCGAATTAAATAAAACGGTTCAAAAACATGGCGTAACTATTATTGGCGAAGGAAATTTACCCTCACTATTACCAATGAACGCCAGTGATTTATATGCTAAAAACATGGCAACATTATTATTGCATCTTGCAGATAAGGATGCTTTTAAGTGGGAAATGGACGAAGAAATTACCAAAGGAAGTTTAATTGTTCATAAAGGTGTGGCAGTTCATCCTTCTGTTGCTAAAACTGTTTCTGCGTAAGCAACCTACTCTTATCAAATGTTAAATCAATAATTTACTCAAGGGAACAAAAAGGTTTTTTGGTTTTTCCTTGTCCGTAATTTAGATTTTAAAAAAAGGTTTTTACCGATAAAAAGGGCTATTCTGCCTAATTATATACTTGTTCAACTAATTTTTTATTACATTTATTGTGTAAACTTTACATGTGTAATATTATGAAAACAAAATTATTCTTCAGTTCGTTGATTTTTAAGTGCATATTCTCAAACAACCTACTTCTCTACATCGGCCGGTAATTTAATTACGCTTGCTACTTGGGGAACAAACACGAATGGAACGGGTACGGCTCCGGTAAACTTTACTACAGCGGGTTGTACCTATATTATAGTTAATAATGCGGCTCCAACCATTTCTGCAAACTGGACGGTTAGCGGTACTGGATCTACTGTTCAGGTAGGTGATGGCACGGCGGCTATTAATTTCACCATTCCCTCTACATTTAGATTAACCGGAACAGTTACTGTATTAAACAATGGAACACTAACAATTAATAATACTACCAACCCAACACTAGGTACTCTTGCATCGGGAAGCACGGTTGTTTATTCGGGTGTATCACAAACAATACTTAATGCAACGTATGATAACCTTACTTTAGGCGGTAGTGGAACAAAAACCTTAGCTAGCACCACCAATACAACGGT
>CAIXZI010000327.1 GCA_903923915.1 uncultured Bacteroidota bacterium | reverse complement strand
TGATTTTTTTTAGAAAAGAAAACAAACAAAAAGAGCATTTTTGTTTGAGATATTAATTACATCAAGCCATTTATTTGACTGATAATCTAACCTTAACCCAAAAACTTTTTGTTTCGTATATGGGGTTTACTTCTGCTTGTGTTCCTCGCATTGTGCCAACACGATTGCCACCCATGCTTCCCATGTTGCCTCTTCCTGCCCCACCCATGCCGCCACTATTCATTCCGTTCCCCCCCATACCACCTCCGGGTATAGCACTGCCACTGCTACCCGAATTACCGTCATCTTTTTTCTCGGGGGCTGGGAAGCCATGTATGGTCATAGAAAAATCAAAGTTTCTAAGGCTATCTTGTGCTACTAAAGCGGTTTTATAAAATGTTTTAAACGGAATAACGGCTTCATAAATCATAATATTGTTTACATCCCAATTGATGCTTACGTTTATGCCATACTCATTTTCGGGAGCCAGATAATCGGGTATTGATTTTTTAAATCCAACAAGCTGCATTTGGTTTGCCTGACGTAAAAATTTATTTTTTATAGCATCTACATCTCTGCCTTTCTTACCGCCACCACGATTGGAGCCGCTACTACTAGCCACATCTGTTTGATATTCATCGCCACCTTTATCGGGTACCGGAAATAAAATGCCACATTGTTTGTTTTTTTTGGCAAGGGTATCAAACCAAATATTTAAGCCACTGCGCATTATTTTTGCCTGAGATAATTCATCTACAATACGTACGCACAAATAAATTTTTTCATCATCGTTAGAGAGTGTATAATTAAGTTTTGTATCTGAATCGTAAAACCTAAGTGGTATGCGCCATTCAGAAGGATTGCCGTCTGCCACAACCGGAGTGCTTTGCCAACTTGTTTGATACATGGCTTTTGGTGAGCAAGCAGAAATGAAAAAAATTATACCAATGGAAATGATTGCAAATAGTTTTTTATACATACTTTATTTTTTTAAGAAGTTATAAATTTAATTTTTATTGCAGACGTAGCACTTAACTAAAAGTTATTTTTACTTAAAAGAAATTGTTGCATAGCTTTGTTACCTCAAAATGACCAAGCAAGAAAGATACGACTCGATATTAAATTACTTTCAGCAAAATGATTCTCCGACTGAGACAGAATTGCATTATGAAAATCCGTTTCAATTATTAGTTTCGGTTATATTATCTGCGCAGTGTACCGATAAGCGTGTTAATATGGTAACGCCAAAATTATTTACAGATTATCCAACGGCAGAAGCACTTGCTGTAAGCACACCCGAAGTTATTTTTAAGTATATACGCAGCATTAGTTACCCAAATAATAAAGCCAAGCATTTGGTGGGTATGGCACAAATGTTGGTAAAAGATTTTAAAAGTAAAATACCAAACGAAGTAGATGAGCTTGTGAAATTACCAGGCGTAGGCAGAAAAACAGCTAACGTTATTGCATCGGTTGTGTATGATAAGCCTACTATGGCTGTAGATACCCATGTATTTAGGGTTTCAGCAAGATTGGGTTTAACTACAAATGCAAAAAATGTGTTGCAGGCCGAGAAACAATTAATTAAATTTATTCCCGAAGAATTAGTACCAAAAGCACATCATTGGTTAATTTTGCATGGCAGATATGTTTGTTTAGCACGCAAACCTTTATGCGAGAAATGTGCTTTAACTCACTGGTGTAAATATTTTACAACTAAAGTAAAAACTAAAATATGATTAAGAGATATAGAATATTATTCTTGCTATTATTTGCAAGCATACGTGTTACTGGTTGTCCGATTGAAAAGGCTTGTAATTTAATTAGAATAAAAAAATAGAGATGCTTAAACGATACAAAATAATACTTGTGCTGATAACGACATCTTTATTGATGAATAGCTGTTTTATTTTTAGACCTAAAAACAAATGCGACACTTGTCCGCATTTTGGGAAAAAGCATTAAGCTTCTTTTTTATTTCCTTTTAAAACTCCAATAATAACCGGCACTACGGAGATGAAGATAATTCCTAAGCAAACTAAATCTATGTGCTTACGAATAAATTCTACGTTACCTAATAAGTAACCTGCAAGAGTTAACAAGCCAATCCATAAAGCGCCACCAAGTAAATCAAAACTTAAATATTTTCTGTAATTCATTTCTGCAATACCCGCTGCAAAAGGTGCAAAGGTTCTTACAAACGGCACAAAGCGCGCCATAATGATAGCTTTAGTGCCATACTTTTCAAAGAAAGAATGTGTTTTAGTTAGGTACTCTTCTTTTACAATAGGCTTGCCTTTTAGTTTAAGTGTAAATACTTTTAAGCCAATGGTTCTGCCAATCCAATAGTTTACGTTATCACCCAACACAGCGGCAATGAATAATAAAATTAAAACGTAAGATAAATTTAAATGCCCGGTGCGGGCAAATAAACCTGCTGTAAATAGCAACGAATCTCCAGGAAGAAAAGGCATTGCAACCAACCCTGTTTCTACAAAAATGACTAAAAATAAAATAACGTAAATAGAGGTGTTGTAATTAGCAAACAACCAATCAAAATCTAAGT
>CAIXZI010000326.1 GCA_903923915.1 uncultured Bacteroidota bacterium | reverse complement strand
CTTGCCCTGTGTAGATATACTGGTAACTAATAAAGCGAATGAAGTTTTATTAATAAAACGGAAAAATGCACCTGCAAAAGATGAGTGGTGGATTGTTGGTGGACGAATTTTATTTGGAGAAAAAAGAATAGATACAGCAAAGAGAAAAGTTATAGAAGAATGCGGCTTAAAAGCTGATTCTATTAAAGAACTTACAGATTTCGAATTTGTTTTTAATACACCCGGCGAGCAAATTATTCATAATGTAAGCACTATTTATGAAACCCAAGTTGATAGCAATCAAGTGCAGTTAGATAGTCAGAGTTCTGAATATAAATGGAAATCTGCTGAAGAGTGGTTAAAGGAACCTTTAGATGATTTTATTAAAAATCTACTAATCAATAAAATTCAAAAGTCTTGAGTATGAATATTCCTTGGACACAACCTGATTATTGGGGTAACGAAATAGCATATGTTACAAAAGCAATGGAATCAACATGGCTTTCGGGTGGCGCTTTTCATAATCAGTTTGAGGATCAGTTTAAAGAAATTCTTAAAAAAAAACATGCATTGGCTGTATCTAACGGCACTACAGCTATACACCTTGCATATTTAGGATTGGGTATTAAGCCGGGCGATGAAATAATTATTCCCGGATTTTGTTTTCAGGCTGCCGCTAACATTGCTTTACAAGTGGGCGCCAAGCCAATTTTTGCCGAAGTGGATAAAGATACCTGGTGTTTAGATTTAAAAGATGTAGAAAATAAAATTACATCTAAAACAAAAGCCATTATTCCGGTACATACCTATGGTAATTGCTGCGAGATGGATGAAATACTTCAATTGGCAAAAAGTAAAAATATAATTGTGTTGGAAGATTGTGCGGAGTCGCTTTTCTCAACCTATAAAGGGCATCAATCCGGCACATTAGGACTTGTAAACACGTTTAGTTTTCAAGCAACGAAAACAATTACAACGGGCGAAGGAGGTTTAGTAGTTACTGATGATGATGAATTAGCTGAGCGAATGATGTTATATCGTAGTCATGGTATGAATCGTCAAAAAGTGATTTATTGGCATGAAGTGCCCGGACATAATTTTAGGTTAACCAATATACAAGCTGCATTAGGCGTTGCGCAGTTAGAAAAAAAAGAAACCATTATTAAAGAACGCAAAAGAGTATATCATACTTATGTAGAACTTCTTTCGGGTGTTGATGGAATTAAGTTTCAAAAAATAAACGATACGGTTGATCCACTAATATGGGCAATTGCATTAAAGCTTGATGAAAAAGCTTTTCCGCAAGGACGAGATGCTGTAATGAATCAATTGAAAGAAGTTGGTATTGAAACCCGCCCAGGATTTTATGCGTCAAGCATTTTACCTATTTATGAAAAACACAGTTTATTGGTTTGCGAGGATGTTAGTAGAAATGTAATTAGCTTACCTTCCTTTCCAACACTAACAAACCAACAAATAGAATTTATTTGCCAAGAATTTATTAAATTAAAAAAGTAGAATTATTTTTTATTGAGCTATAGGGAAATGAAAAAGGAGAAGTCGGTGTTGATAGTGTTTCCTGATGAATGGCTTCAATATTCTCCATCTGTTTTAAATTTATACCAGTGTTGCCAAGAGCAATTTAACACTAAATTAGTTTACGTTGATAATGGCAGGTTTACTAATTCTGGACTTGTAGAAAACTCTAAAAGCATCAAAATTGGCAAGTTTGCAGCGTATTTTTGGCGCAAAACAGTAGGCTATAAATTTTACAAAGTTTTAAGATTACTATTTACATTATTGTTCATTAAAATATTTGATAAGCGATACGATACAGTAATAGCCATTGATTCATCAGGTTATGTTGCCACAAAAATATTTTTTCCAAATGCAATTTACTTTTCTCTGGAAACAGAAAAAGATGTTTATTTTAAAATAAGTCAAAAACTTGGTATAGATAAATTAATTATACAAAGCAAAGAACGCAAGGAGTTTATGGTTGGTGATGATCCAGCAACTGAAGTTTTTTATATTCAGAATGCGCCTATACTCATTGGAGAACCTACACAAATAAAAGAAAAAAGTGATAAGCGAATTCTTTACATGGGTAATATAGAATTTGGCTATGGACTTGAACAATTTATTGAATGCATAAGAGAATTAGATGATAATTATACACTTACCTTAAAAGGAATTAAAAAT
>CAIXZI010000325.1 GCA_903923915.1 uncultured Bacteroidota bacterium | reverse complement strand
TTCATGATTTTTGATTTCTTCGCCAACTCTTCCAACAGAAAGAATTATATTTTCTTTTTGCTGAAATTCTTTGTGTTTATTTTTAAATACTTCATCCAAAAAAATATCGTTTACACCAACAGGCAAATAAATAATTTTTTCTGCAACAGAAGGAAATTTTTGTTTTACAAGCCTTGTACCATCGCTATTCTCCATAGAAATGAGATCAACTTTTTTAAGAAACACTTTCTCTAAGCGCTTTAATATGTAATGCTTAATTTTATTGGTAGAATAAGAAATGGTAGTTTCTTTGTCAAAGGTTTCGTTATACCCATCCAACTTTAAAAACAAAAAACCTGTTGGGTTTAACAGCTTATAAAGAATACCATAAACAAATGTAAATTTTGAAAAAATGTACAGGTTTAATACATCAATCTGTTTTGCGTTTTTATAAATATATTTTAGTACCCCCTTTTCAAGAAAGCTAATTCTGCCTAAGTTTTCAATAAAATCAATTTTTAATCCTTTTACTTCCTCATCAATATTAGTGTAATGCGCACTATTTTTATAACATACAATTGTAGAATCATAGCCATAGATTTTATGTAAGAAATAAGGTATTTGTCCTAAATCTTTGGTTAGGTGCACATCTTCGCAAATAGGAAATATGGTTACAAATCATTTTCCCATTCTTTAATATTCTATTAAAAATTGGTTAATGCGAAATACACATAATAATTTTCTTTCTATGTTTCTGATTTTCATTTTTAGTTTATTGCGGTTAAGCGTTCCGCCATACGAACCCGATATACCCGTTATTATTGGGTTTTTAGGAAATAGTTTTATTTCCTTTTTTAATTCTTGAGTATGCACTTTTTCGTAAACAATTTTCTCTATATACACTCCGTTACTATCATCCACTTTAAGGTATAAATTTTTTAGGTAGTTATTATAAAAAATTCTGCTCACATAAAATACATTGGTTTGTGTAACTTTTAGTTTCTTATGAAAATCAGCCACCAATCCATAACACGTATAATCAGTAAGCTCTTTTAAGTTTAGCACTTTATACCTGCCTGTAATTTTTATAAATGAAGTGTACTTATCATAAAGTTTATCAATAGCAGCGTCCAGCATTTCAAATTCTTGATATCCCTTACCCAGATTATATTTATCAGATACCGAAAATTTTAATAAGGTAATTTTTTTATCTGTTAGCAGTTGTTGAAATTCTGCATCTGCAGAAAAATCATAAGACGAATTTTCTAAAAAGAACACATCATCTTCTTCAAAATTATCTGCATAAAATATAAGGGAAGCATAGTATTCATCTCGCCTTTCTTGAACATTAGTATGCACAACAAAATTACTATTAGGCACAATAGTGCCCGTAATTAACAAAGCTCTTTTATGTTGGTTTACTTGCCCCATATACCTTTAGCTTTGTTGTTAATGATTTTTTTATACTGAATGGGATGCAAAAATACTTGAGGTAATACACACAAACAAGTACCAATAATAACGCCCGTACTTCCCAAATTTAAATACTTAGCCAAAAAAACTGAAAGGGGAATATTAATAATTATCATAGCAAAAGAGTGGTACAAACTCAAACGTATTTTACCTACGCCACTTAAGAAATTACCAAAAATACTTGTCCAAGTGGAGATAAGAACCCAAATGCCCATAGATATAGAAAGGATAATTGGGATTTGAATTTTATCGCCAATCCATATTTTATAAAAGAAATCTGAGCATAAAATCATAATAAAAACAACCATCACTAATGCCATCCAAAGCAAAGATAGCTTTTTAGTAATGCGTTTTATCCATGCAAAATCTTGTTTATGATAGGCGTCTGTATAAGCCGTCCAAAAAGGAGTAGTGACGATAGCAAAGCCCATAGTAATTACACTAAAGTATTTGAATGCGATATTATAAGGAGTAACTTCTTCCGGGCCATATAATTGATCTATAATAAAACTATCGGTTGAAAAAAGTATTAGTGCCGCAAATTGCATGATAAAAAATAAAAAACCCAACCCCATTAAATCTTTGGCGCAACTAAGTTTTACATATTTAAAAGATGGAATTAGATGTTTATAATCTTTACTAAAAAACCAAACGGTGGCAATTAATGGTGCAATTATATTAGCCGCACTAATGCCCACACTTAACCAAAGCAAAGAACCATGTGTGGTTTTGGTAAGAATAAAAACTATGATAAGTGAAAGCAAACTTGCCAGCGTATTAATGCCGCCACTTATAGCAGAACGCTGATCTGCCTTTAAAATCATGGAAATTAGCTTGATAATAAACTGCAGGCTAAAAAAACTAAACACAATAAATATTAGTTTATTTATTTCCGCATTCATTTCAGGTGGTGTATTCAGTATTTTATTCCAATTAATAAAGGGAAAAACAAAAATAAAACCAACGTAAATCATGCCAATAATAAGACTTAATACGGCATAAGAAGTGCTTATATAAGTTTTGGCTAATTCTTTATCGTCTTTAGCAAGTGCTTCGGCAAGCTTATTTCGTAAGCCATTACCTAAACCCATATCAAAAAAAGCAAACCAGCCAATTACAGATGTTAAAGTAAGCCAAATGCCATATTTAATCGGGTTAAGATAATTTAATGCCAATGGAATAAGTAAAAAACTAATACCAATACTTACGCATTTTATTAAAACAGAAGTTAGAATATTTTTTTTTGTTTTAATACTGCGTTCATGCCCTTTGGTAAAGAAGGTTTTTATATTTAAAAAACTACTTTTAGTTGTATCAATATGTTTTAAAAAATAATTAAACGATTTTTTAAAATCAAATTCTTTAGATGCAACTAAACAATTAGCAGCATAGGTTGAATAGTTTTTTTCAATGCTTTGAATAGCAATTTTTATGTTAACAGGGGTTACCTCATCTATTAAAACCCCTGCTTCAAAATCTTTTACACTTTTTAAACCAATAATATCAATACCTATAACAGGTACTGCAGCAGCATAATAATTAAACAACTTACCTGCGGGCGAAGAAAAATAATTGAAGCTTTGTTTAGCCAATGCTAAATCATAACCCGTAATGCCAATGTAGAATTGTGATACATATTCAATAATTTTTGACTGCTCT
>CAIXZI010000324.1 GCA_903923915.1 uncultured Bacteroidota bacterium | reverse complement strand
ATCTGTGGAATTATATAATGTATTGGGAGAAAAATTATTAAGTTTTATTCCTGATGGAAATAAATTTTCGGTTTCACTTACTAATCTTGCCAATGGAAATTATTACTTAAAAATAATTTCGGAAGACAAAGTTTATACACACAAACTGGTAAAAGATAAATAATTTACTTTTTTAGTATTGGCAATAAAATAGAGGAAGCATTTTTTCCGTCGTGATAAATACGAATGGTTGACTTCACAAAATCTTTTTCATCGCAATGATAAATATCTACAAACTGTTGCGGGTTTCTATCTACTAAAGGAAACCAAGTGCTTTGTATTTGTATCATCATGCGGTGTCCTTTTTGAAAAGTATGCGCTACGTCAGGCAATTCAAATTTTACTTGTGTTATCTTTTCAGGTGTAAATGCTTCGGGTTTTTCAAAACTGCTTCTAAACTTGCCGCGCATTACTTCGCCGCGTACTAACATCTGGTAACCTCCCATAGGGTACTTATCATTATCCGTATAACTAAACGTGTCCGGAAACACATCAATTAATTTCACAACAAAATCTGCATCAGTGGTAGAAATGCTTACCAATAAATCGGCAATTACGGGCCCTGTTAAGGTAACTTCATTTTCAAGTTCATCTGTTTTAAAAATAAGTACATCAGGCCTACGAGATGCAAAGCGTTGATCATCCGTCATATATTCGCGTGTGCGTTTTAAATGCACATCTTCGGTATAAGGCACAGGTTTAGCGGGGTTGCTTACATATTCAGAAAAACTAGTAGAAGCATTTGTTGGTTTAGTAAAACTCAGTCCTTCCTTTTCGTTTAAATAAATAGCTTTTGTTTCTACATGTTGCGGTGGCCACTCTTTAAACGTAGTCCATTTATTTTCTCCGGTCATAAAAATGTTTGCCTCAGGCAAAGCCATAATATTGACTTCTCCTTTTAAGTACGTATTAAAAAAACGCAGCTCAATATTATTGTAGTAATAATCATTAACGCCTTTTCCAAATTGTACATTACCTAAATGACTGCCATCTGATTTAGCCCATCCGCCATGAAACCAAGGCCCCATAACAATTTTATTGATGGTTGTTGGACTTTGCTTTTCAATTACCTTATACGTATTCCATGCACCCCAGCAATCTTCGGCATCAAATAAACCGCCTGTAATTAACATAGCTGGTTTTATATTTTTCAAATGCTGTGTTATGGTGTGAGATTTCCAAAACTCATCATAATTAGGGTGATTCATTTCCTGATTCCAAAACTTCATGGTATCACCCATGTATTTTTTAGTAAGATTTTTAAGCGTTCCTGCTTTTAAAAAGAAATCATAATTATCATCTGTATTAAAATCAAAAGATGAAGCTTCAACACTTGTGGGTTTTGGGCGTGGTCTGCCAAAAAAATAATCAAAGCCATAGGTATCTAACAGAAAAAATGCGCCGTTATGATGCACATCATCCCCTATAAACCAATCGGTAACAGGGGCTTGCGGACTAACCGCTTTTAACGCAGGATGCCCGCTTAATGCTGCCATGGTAGAATAAAACCCAGGGTATGAAATGCCGCTTACCCCTACTTTACCATTATTGGTAGGAATATTTTTTATCATCCAATCAATAGCATCATAGGTATCACTGGCTTCATCAATATCATTTTTTGTTTTTTTGTTTTCTATATACGGACGTATATCTTCAAACACACCTTCGCTCATATACCTGCCACGTACATCTTGTATTACCATAATGTATTTTTCTTTCAAATAACATTTGGTGTTACGGCTCCAAAAAGGCCTAAATTTACCTTCGCCATATGGTGCGCAAGAGTATGGAGTTCTCATTAGCATAATAGGATGCTTTTGCGAAGAATCTTTAGGAATGTAAATAGAAGTAAATAGTTTTACTCCATCGCGCATAGGCGTATAACGCTCTATTTTATAATAGTTATTTACTGTCCAAACAGAATCGGCTTCTGTTTTTGACAAAGCAGATGTAGAATTCTTTTCGTTTATTAATGCAGTTTCAAGCTCTGTAGGAGAAGTTGTTTGTGCAGACAACGAACCACAGGTAAAAAGCAAGGCAACTAATTTAGTTAGTGTTTTCATATATATTTTATCATTTAAATCTTAATACCTAT
>CAIXZI010000323.1 GCA_903923915.1 uncultured Bacteroidota bacterium | reverse complement strand
ATTTATTGTAATAATTTTTATCGTAAAAATCTTTACTTATTAAAACCCAGTTTTTAAAATTCTTTCCGTACTTAATTTTCTTAACAAGGTATCTCACAAAATAAGGAAAGGCATGATATAAATATGTAACAATTCTAATTCTATAAACAGTAAAGTTTACAAGATATTCTGTTGGTTTTATCTTTTGTTTTATAAAATTTTCGTGTTTAGTATAGCCAATTTTTTCAGCCAATGAACCGCAAATAGTCCATATTAAATTAGCTTCTTCAGTTTTCAAATCTTTTTTCCAGGCGCCTATTTTTTCGGTATTTACTTTTTCTCTTAAGCCTCCATGAAACAATGAAAATTCTTTTAAAATTTCGGCATCTAATTTGGTCTTTTTTACTTCTTCATTTATTTGTTCGTCGTACTTTAACATTACGTTGTTATAGGTGATGTCTAAAAAAGAGCAAATCTTTTTTAATTCAATTTCGGGGTTTGAAACCAAATCTTCATACTTCACTTCTAAAAATCTATCACTTCCTATTTTAGTTTTTAAACGTAATAATTTACCATATACAAAATTCCAAGCACCGGCTATACGATAATAACCTTGATGTATGTTTTTTCTTTTCAGCATTTTAAATCGCGTTAAACACTGGTCTCTTGGGTCGCGATGAAGAATGATAAATTTACTGTCGGGATAATTTTTAGCTATTTTTTCTAAATACAAATGAAACATTAGTTGTTTATCAACTACGGTAGTAATTTCTTTTTTTTCTTTATTTGGAAAAAAACATAAATAAGCAATTTTAATGGCTGAATCAACCGTTAAATACTCTTTGTTTTTTTCTAACAAAGTTTCTAAATCTTTTTTTGTTCCAAATTGAACTTCCAGTCTTCCTTCAGAAAACAAATAAAAATCAAAACAAAACTCTTGTATGGTTGCTGAAGTCCACTTGGTTATATTTTTATATTTAGGATATAAATTGTAAGCAAATGGTTCTTCAAAGGTAGAAACAATGTTTGGATGGGCATTTAACATAGCCGAAAGCAAGGTGCTTCCTGTTCGGGCAGTAGCTAAAATAAAATTAAGTTTAATATTTTTTATTTGCTCAATATCCATTTATTGATGGTAGTTGGCTTGTATAAATTGCACTAATTTTTCTGCCGAAGATTCAATACTTTCTGTATCGGTATTAATAATTAAATCTGGATTAACAGGAGCTTCAAAAGGGTCGTTAATACCTGTAAGGTTATGTATTTTATCTTTATGTGTTTCGGGTAAAAAAGCTTTTTTATATAATCCTTTCGTATCTCGCTTAATTAATTCGGGTATCTCACAATTTATAAAAACTGTTTTTACGTTTCTGTATTTACTTTTTAATTCCTGTCTTATTTCTTCGTAAGGATTTATAGCGCAAATAATAGTTACAATATTGTGCGAAGAAAATTTATGAGCTATAAAGGCAAGCCTACGTATGTTTTCGCAACGATCATCTTTACTAAACCCTAGGTCTTTTATAATAAATTTACGATACTCATCTGCATCTATAATTTCTACCGGAATATTTAAAAGAATTAATTTAGTACGGGCATGCTCTGCCAGAGTTGTTTTTCCTGCACCACTCATCCCGCAAAATTGTATAATCATATCTGATAAATATCAGCCTAAAGTATAAAAAATATTTGTAACATAGCAGTTGATTATATGTATATTTAGAAGGAATGAAAGAAAAATTAATTATTAAAATTCGATTTAATACCAATTATAAGCCTGATGACGGAAGTAAAGAATGGCGTGTACTTGTTAATGGATTTGAAAATTTTTGTAATCATGTAACCATAAATTGCCCATCAAAAACCAGTAAAGATTTTATTGAAGGGGTAGGCGATAAGTGGCATATTACCTGCGAAGCAACCAGTATTGAATATATTAAAGACGAAAAATTAACTACCGATTCTGCTATTTTATTTAAAGAAATAGTTTTGCACTAAACTATTTTTTAGAAGAATCTATTTTAATACGCTCTGTTTGATTGGCTAATTGCCATGCGGTAAAAAACACTAAGCGAGAAATTTTTTCCATTTTATTAAAATCAATTTTTTGTACTTCATCTGTTTCCTGGTGGTAATCAGCATGTACACCATTAAAATAAAAAATTACAGGCACATTGTTTTTTGCAAAATTATAATGATCGCTTCTATAATAAAAACGATTAGGATCATTCTCATCATTAAACGTATAATCTAAATCTAATTTAGTGTATGTTTTATTTGCCTGCTCAGATATTTTATGCAACTCACTACTTAATTTATCGCTACCAATTAAATACACGTAATTAGCATTTTTTTCATGCGCTTCATCCAAGCGCCCAATCATATCAATATTTAAATCGCAAACAGTTTTGCTAAGTTCATACACAGGGTGTTCAGCATAATATTCGCTGCCAAGTAAGCCTTTTTCTTCGCCAGATACATTTAAAAATAACATACTTCTACGCGGGCCTTTACCTTGCTTTTTTGCTTCCTCAAAAGCCTTCGCTAATTGCATAATTGCCACCGTGCCACTACCATCATCATCCGCACCATTGTAAACTTTACCATCAATTATACCTAAGTGGTCGTAGTGTGCAGAAAGCACAATAACTTCATCTTTTAAATCAGTTCCTTCAACATAAGCCATTACGTTTTCGGCTTGTATGCTACGTTTTTCCTGCGTAAGTTGTATTGTTAAATTTGTTTTTGAAGTAAAAGAAACCGTCTTTTTTGTTGAAGAAATTTTGCTGCTTATAGCACTAATTTTTTCTTTTGAAGCAGCTAAAATATCATCTGCCATTTGTTTAGAAATGTAAATGATAAACGGAAAACTTAACGATGTTTTGCCATCAATGCTCATGCGTGTACCGTTAATACGATGATCTTGCTGTAACATACTTTCAGCCAAATTAGTATCTACCACTAATAAATATTTTATGCCTTGCTTTTTTGCTTCGGTTTGTTTCATGCGGTAGTTGCTAGTCCATTGACTTGCCTCTGCATTGTGCGTAATCATTGATTTGCCATCCGCATGATAAGGTTCTCCGGCAAGTACCATCACCGTTTTATTTTTTACATCGGCTTTATCGTAATCGTTATACACAAGCGTATTTATACCATAACCGCAGAAAGTAATATCGCCAATAGAAAAAGTAGTATCGCCGGTAATATTTGCCCAAGTATAAAAATCTTTATTTTGTTTGTATTCTTTTTTGTGGAAAGAAATTTTTACTGTTTGCGGATTAAATACTTCTAACGGAAACGATTGCTGGTAACCATCTTTCAACTTAGGCGAGGCAGGAATTCCTAAATCTTTATAATATTTAGAAATGTATTCGGCACTCATTTTTTGTCCTTTTTGTCCGGTTTCTCTTCCTTCATATTCGTCAGAAGCCAACACAGTAAGGTTTTTTTTCATACCTTCTGCTGTAACATATTTAGAAAACCTTACAGCGGTTGTATCAATTTGCTGAGCTAATAAGATGCTTGGTAAGCACAATAAGATTAATTTCAATTTCATAATTAATGTTTTTTGATTTTACATTCTATCAGGTACTTCAACACAAAGCAATTGCATAGCTTGTTTTAATGTTAATGCAGTTTTGTATGAAAGCTGAATTCTAAATAATTTTTGAATTTCATTATCTGCATTTAAAACAGAAAGTTCATGATAAAACTGATTGTAGTTTTTTGCAACCTCATAAACATAATTAGCTACCAAAGCAGGACTATAAGTGTGTTCAGCCTCTTTTATAATGGCTTTAAAATCTGATAATATATAAATAAGCTCAATTTCTTTTTGATGAAGATTATAATCTGTTGGAATTTGTAACGATTTTATTTCATCAACCGAAAGATTTGATTTGCGTATAATAGATTGTATACGAGCATGCGTGTATTGTATAAATGGCCCGGTGTGCCCATTAAAATCAATACTTTCAGTGGGGTCAAATAACATTTTCTTTTTAGGATCTACTTTTAAAATAAAGTAACGTAACGCACCTAGGCCTAATATTTTAAATAAGTTGTTGGCTTCACTGGCAGTTAAACCTTCTGTTTTGCCAAGTTCAGTAGTAGTTTCACGAGCAGTATCAATCATACCTTCAATTAAATCATCGGCATCAACAACAGTACCCTCGCGACTTTTCATTTTTCCGGTTGGTAATTCAACCATGCCATAAGAAAGATGATATAAATTATCGGCATATTTTCTTCCTAATTTTTTTAAGATTAAAAACAAAACTTTAAAATGGTAATCTTGTTCGATACCAACAACATAAAT
>CAIXZI010000322.1 GCA_903923915.1 uncultured Bacteroidota bacterium | reverse complement strand
GTGCCCGAACTGGCTCAAACAGATTTTTTATTTATCCTTAAAGCAGATAATCATGCCGAAATGATATATAATATGCAAAACAAACTAAAGACTATTACATTTGTCATGTCGGTTCAAACAATAGATGTTGAAACGCTTCACTCAAAAAAGAATTTAATAATATAATATTATGATTGAAAATTCGCATAAAACAAAAATTGTGGCTACCATGGGGCCTGCCACTGCAAGTGCAGATGTATTAGAGGCTATGTTTTCAGCCGGTTTCGATATTTGCCGTATAAATTTTTCACATGGTAATTATGATGCGGTAAAAGAAACCGTTGATAATATAAGAGCTGTAAATAAAAAATTAAATACCCACGTAGGTATTTTAGGAGATTTGCAAGGCCCAAAACTGCGCATAGGAGAAGTAGAAAACAATGCTATAGAGTTAGTAAACGGACAAGAAATTACCATTACCACCAAAGAAGGCATTGGCACTAATCAATCTGTTTATATTACGTATCCGCAGTTTCCAAAAGATGTAAAGGCTGATGAACTTGTATTAATTGATGATGGAAAAATTCATTTAAAAGTTATTTCTACTAATGGTAATGATGCCGTAAAGTGCATTATTATTTCAGGTGGAACGCTTTCTTCCAAAAAAGGGGTTAACCTGCCAAACACAAAAATATCATTGCCGTGTTTAACCATTAAAGACTTACGTGATTTAGATTTTGCACTTGAAAACGATTTTGATTGGATAGGTTTATCTTTTGTGCGCAGTGTAACAGATATTGTTGAATTAAAAGATATTATTAGAAACAAAGGAAGCAGGGCGCGTGTTATTGCTAAGATTGAAAAACCTGAAGCTATTAAAGAAATTGATAAAATTTTGGATGTTACCGATGGTATGATGGTTGCACGTGGCGACCTTGGTGTAGAAATGCCCATGGAAGAAGTGCCGTTATTGCAAAAAATGATTGTTACCAAATGCGTAAATGCAGGTAAACCGGTAATTATTGCTACCCAAATGATGGAAAGTATGATTACCAGTTATACGCCCACTCGCGCTGAAGTTAACGATGTTGCTAACGCCGTGCTTGATGGTGCTGATGCAGTAATGCTAAGTGCAGAAACATCGGTGGGTAAATATCCTGTTAAAGTAATTGAGTATATGCGTCGTATTATACATCAGGTAGAAAATGGCGCTTCTATTTATTATCGTCATCACGAGCCGCAATTAAAAACAAACACATTTATTACAGATAGCATTTGCTATAACGCCTGCAACCTGGCCAAACAAGCGGGTGTAAAAGCTATTATTTCTATGACGCATAGTGGATACACTGCTTATCGTTTATCAAGTCACAGACCCAAAGCGGCCATTTATATATTTACTGATAATCCGTCTTTGTTAACGGCACTTAGTTTAGTATGGGGCGTGCGTGGCTTTTATTATAATAAATATGAAAGTACCGATCAAACCATTAATGATTTAAAGAGTTTTATTAAAGAAAAGGGCTTGGTTAAACAAGATGAGTTAGTAATTAATATTGCCAGTATGCCTATGAAGGAAAAAGGCAGAACCAATATGATGAAACTTTCTTATATATCTTAGAGCAAACTTAACTTTATTCTTAACGTATGTTTTATTTAATCATTGG
>CAIXZI010000321.1 GCA_903923915.1 uncultured Bacteroidota bacterium | reverse complement strand
GTTTTAACAGTGGTTCTGAAACTAATCAGGCATCTTTATTTGGAGAAGACAGCGAAGCGCAAATTTCTGAACCACCATTACCTAAGGTAGAACCCTGGGGACAATTAGAGCAACTTGCAAAAGAAAAAGAAGTTGTAGGTTTTTATATTTCCGGTCACCCCTTAGATCAATATAAATTATTAATTCAACACGTTGCCAAACAAACTTTACCAGAGTTAGCTGATTTAAAATTATTGGATGGAAAAGATGTAACCGTTGCAGGTATTATTACCACCGTACAACACCGTACCTCTAAAACGGGTAAACCATTCGGCACCTTTGCTATGGAAGATTACATGGGTTCTTTTGAATTTATTTTATTTGGAGACGATTATATAAAATTCAGAAATTACTTAAGCGAAGGTTTGCAAGTTTGTGTGAGAGCTAAAGTGCAAACACGTTTTGGACAAGCAGGAAACTTTGAATGTAAAATTCAGAAAATAGATTTGCTTTCTGAAATGAAAGACAAAACATTTAGTTCTATAAAATTAAAAGTGGGCACAGGTGATGTTAGTAATGATTTTGTAGATAAAATTGAATTGCTAATTAATACGTATCCAGGTAAATGCGGCATTGAAATTCATGTAGAAGATAAATTAGAAAATTTATCTGTAAAAATGTTTTCTAAAACAAAGAAGATAGACATTAATGATGACTTGATGAATGAGTTAAACAGGCTTACAGGCGTTGAGTGCGAATTGAAATAATTTCTAAATATTTTATATCTTTGTTTTATGACAACTGCTTTAAAAAAAGTAATAGCTAAATTAGATAAAATGCCTACGGCAGAGCAAAACGCCATTGCGCTTTTATTAAACGAAGAGTTTGCTTGGAAAAAGTCTTTCGATTCTACTCAAGATGAGCTTCAATTTCTTGCCGCAGAAGCGTTAGTTGAATATAAAAAAGGCAAAACAACTCCGCTTAATCTTAAATGATTTCTGTTACCACTGAACGTTTTAGGAAAACATATAAAGAATTACCTGAACAGGTAAAAGAATCTGCACGTAAGGCTTATAAAAAATGGAAGGAAAACCCAAGCCATTCAAGTTTACAATTCAAACAAATTCATAAAACACAAGCCATTTATTCTGTAAGAATAAATCTTTCATACAGAACGCTTGGGGTAAAAAAAGGTAATACCATGATTTGGTTTTGGATAGGTTCTCATGCAGAATATGATAAACTAATTGCATCATTGTAAATATGCAAAAACCTAAAGCAATAGTTTCAGTTATAAACGATTTAGTAACCGACAGACGCGTGCATAAAACATGCATGCTGCTTACTGAACAAGGTTATGATGTAACTTTAGTTGGCCGTGTTTTAAAAAATTCTTTAGCATTGGATAAGCGGCTTTATGAAACACATCGCATGAAATTGTGGCTTGAAAAAGGTGTTGCTTTTTATGCTGAATTTACCATTCGTTTATTTTTCTTTCTCTTAAAAAATAAAGAAAGTCTATTAGTTGCAAACGATTTGGATACCTTATTGCCAAATTATTATTTCAGTAAAAGAAGAAAGATTGCTTTGGTATATGACAGTCACGAAATATTTTGTGAAGTCCCTGAACTACAAGAAACCCCTTTAAAAAAGAAGATTTGGGAGAGCGTAGAAAAATC
>CAIXZI010000320.1 GCA_903923915.1 uncultured Bacteroidota bacterium | reverse complement strand
CAAAAGCGGCATTCGAAATTTTCAACCGCCGCTCGACACTTCCGGCTTCCAGATCGAATGGTCGTGAAGCACTCCGTCGCGGCCATCGTGGCGCTCTCCAACGGGTAGACGGCGAACATCTTGATGAAGTAGTATCGGAACTAAATGGGGGAAATGAAGGTAAATTCATTAATGTTTAACATTTGAAAGTGACTTCAAAAAACATGGAAAAATCAGTATATATAAACAAAATTGCTAAATTTTTACCCGGAAATCCTGTAAGCAATGATGAAATGGAAGAATACCTGGGTTATGTTGATGGCAGAAAATCAAAATCTAAGCCGGTAATTTTAAGAAACAATAAAATTACAAATCGGTATTATTCAAAAACAAAAGAGGGTAAAAGCACTTACACTAACACCCAATTAACGGTTGAAGCTGTTAAAGGTTTATGCTTTGATGGTTTTACACTTAATGATATTGAGCTTTTAACCTGTGGTACAACATCTCCAGATCAATTATTACCTGCGCATGGTATAATGGTGCATGGCCAACTTAAATCAAAACCAATTGAAACTATTTCTTTTTCGGGTTCTTGTTGCTCTGGTATGAACGCATTAAAATATGCTTACATGTCGGTATTAACAGGCAATACAAATAATGCGGTAACAACAGGTTCCGAAAATTTTTCATCTTGGACAGTAGCTCAAAATTTTGAAGAAGAAGCACATAAATTAAAAGAAGTAGAAGCAGAACCAATTCTTG
Source organism: uncultured Bacteroidota bacterium (assembly GCA_903923915.1). Classification (GTDB taxonomy): domain Bacteria; phylum Bacteroidota; class Bacteroidia; order B-17B0; family Aurantibacillaceae; genus PALSA-968. The sequence goes on along the minus strand of CAIXZI010000320.1, from coordinate 1,816 downwards.
CCTTTGAAAAAGATTTTTTACGTTGGATGCTGTCTGATGGTGCAGCGGCAACGCTTCTTTCAAACAAACCAAATACAAATGGTTTATCTTTAAAAATAGAATGGATTGAAATATGCTCTTTTGCCAATGAAGTTGAAGCCTGTATGTATGTAGGCGCCGAAAAAGATCCCGAAGGAAATCTGCATGGCTGGGGAGAATACAAACCTAAGGAATGGTTAGATAAATCAATATTTGCCGTAAAACAAGATGCACGTTTATTAGATAAATACATTGCGCAGCTGGGCACTAAAAAGTATGTAGAATTGCTTGAAAAATATAAAGTAGATTCACAAAGTATAGATTGGTTTGTGCCTCATATATCTTCCGAGTATTTTAGATCTAAAGTAGATGATGAAATGAAAAAATACGGCGTTCAATTACCCCAAGAAAAATGGTTTGTAAACCTTACTAAGGTAGGTAATATTGGTGCCGCATCTATTTTTATTGCCTTAGAAGAATTAATGAACTCAAGCAAACTGCAAAAAGGACAAAAAATTTTGCTTACAGTACCCGAGAGCGCCCGTTTTTCATACGCTAATGCTTTACTAACAGTTGTTTAAACCTAACGTGTCATCACTGGCTTTAGATATAAATAATCTTAGTTTTAGTTATTCTGAACAATCTAAAAATTGCCTGCAAAATTTTACTTTACAAGTAGAAGCTGGAGAGCGTTTTGGTTTATTTGGCCCTAATGGTGCAGGCAAAACAACCTTAATGCATATCCTAACAGGCCTGCTTTCTTTTAATGAAGGCAGTATAAAGCTTTTGGGCAATGAAGTAAAACATAAGAAAAAATCGCTCAATAATTTATTTGGCTTTGTTCCTCAAGATTTTTCTTTTTATCAGGAGTTAAGTCCGATAGAAAATTTAAACTTTTTTGGAGCTTGGAGCGGTTTATCTAAAGCAGAAATAAAAACAAGAAGCGAAGAATTATTAGAAACGTTAAACTTAACCGAGGTGCGAAATAAACCTGTAGCCAAGTTTTCGGGCGGCATGAAACGCCGTGTAAACCTGGCTATTGGCGTAATAAACAAGCCTGCCGTTTTATTTTTAGATGAACCAACGGTAGGTGTAGATATACAAACTCGCCATGCTATTATAAATTATTTATATGTACTTAATCAAAACGGAACAACACTTTTTTATACTTCGCATCAATTACATGAAGCAGAAAGTTTATGTACCAAAATAGCCTTAATGGATGAAGGGAAACTAATTGCTTGCGATATTTTAAGCAATTTACTTAATCAACATAAAGCAACCAACCTGGAAGAACTCTTTTTAACTCTTACTGGAAAAGCCTACCGAGACAGCGATGTATAAACTTTGGGCTACCATATTAAAAGATGTAAAAATTTTAACCCGAGATAAGGTTGGGTTAACGCTTATGTTTGCTATGCCCATTTTATTAGTGGTGGTTATAACTAGTTTGCAATCTAGTACCTTTGAGTTGGTTAATGAAAATAAAGTATCGCTGTTGGTTTGTAATAATGATACAGGAAATTCAAGTAAACAACTAATACAAGCGCTTGATCAAGTTGGCATGTTTAAATTGCAAATAACAACTGCAAATCTAAATGCAAAACAAGTTGCTGATAAAATGAACGAACAAAATGCATTAGTAGCGCTTGTAATTCCGTCAAATTTTTCAGCTAAAATTACATCCAAGGCAAAAGATGTTACTGATAAAGCTGATGAAATACGTGATGCGTACATTGCATTTGGGAAGTGCTACAATGTCACTTGCGAGGGACAGCGTACAATGGCCAGATTTGCT
>CAIXZI010000319.1 GCA_903923915.1 uncultured Bacteroidota bacterium | reverse complement strand
TAGATCGGTTCGATCACTCGTTGGTACTCAATGGAAAGTCTCCTCACACCAAAATAGAAGTGCTTCATCAGCAATTCAATAAAATAATTCTAGTGCCTTTTCAACCATCGTGTGAAAATATGTTGATTGAAATTAAAAACTCGTTAGTTCATTTCTTTAATGTGCATCATCAATTAATTTCATTGCGATTAGATGAAACACCTACCTCTTATGCCGAGTGGCATTTAAACGATAATCAAAAAGCGTTCTAAAAAATAAAAAATGTTTATACAACAACTTTATACAAACTGTTTAGCACAAGCTGCTTATTATATTGAATCGGAAGGCGAGGCTATTATTATAGATCCTTTAAGAGAGCCGTATCCTTACTTAGAGCTTGCTAAACAAAGAGGCGCAAAAATAAAATACGTTTTTGAAACACACTTTCATGCTGATTTTGTTTCTGGCCATGTTGAATTGGCTAGGCAAACAGGTGCTGTAGTTGTTTATGGGCCAAATGCAAAACCGGGATATAAAGCCTTAATTGCTCACGATCACGAAAAATTTAAACTTGGTCATATTACATTAGAAGTGTTACATACCCCAGGGCATACTATAGAATCGTCTTGCTTTTTATTATATGATGAAGCTAACAAAGTAAATTCCATATTTACCGGAGATTGCCTTTTTGTAGGCGATGTTGGCAGACCTGATTTATTAAGTGGAAATTTTAACAAAGAAGAATTAGCCAGTATGTTATATGATTCTTTAAATACTAAAATTAAAACATTGGCTGATGAAGTAATTGTTTATCCGGGGCATGGTGCCGGTTCTGCCTGCGGAAAAAATATTGGAAAAGAGACAACAACAACTATTGGCCAACAAAAAATATATAATTATGCTTTACAGGATATGAGTAAGGCAGATTTTATAAAAGCAGTTACTGAAAATTTGCCTACTCCGCCACCCTATTTTTTTAAAGACGCCAAAATAAATGTTGAAGGTTATAGTAGCTATGATATAACTATACAACATGCAAATAAGGCTTTAGATATAAATCAATTTGAAGAACAAATAAAGCAGGGTTCGATAATATTAGACACTCGAAATCCTGAAGAGTTTGCCGCTGGTTTTATACCTGGCTCTATAAATATTGGCTTAGACGGCAGTTTTGCTGTTTGGGTAGGAAATTTAATACCCTTTAATTCAGCCCTCATTTTAATTACTCCTGTTGGTAAAGAGCGAGAAAGTATTACCCGCTTAGCAAGAATTGGTTATGACAACATTCTGGGGTTTTTAAAAGAAGGTATAGCGTTTTGGAAAAAAGAAAAAGAAACATTAGATGCTGTAAAATTAATTTTAGTTGATGAGCTGGAAGATTACATAAAAACAGGTGAGTACACTTTAATTGACGTGAGAAATAGAACTGAATTAAGCACTACTGGAAAAATAAAAAATGCTTTGAGCATTCCGCTCGATGAAATCACAAGTAATATAAGTCGTTTTAATAAAGATGAATATTACATAATATATTGCGCAGGTGGTTACCGCTCTATGATGGCTGCTTCTTTATTAAAACAGGCAGGTATAAATAATGTGCTAAGTATTAGCGGAGGTATTGGTAAAGTAAAACAAGAAATACCTCTATTAGTTGAATGTTATTCATAATCTTAACATAAGTCTATAAATCTATTTGAGTAAAATTAGTGATTTATATCAGTATGACTGATGATTTCTATTAGTTAAAACATATAACAATTAGGTTTTCTTTACTCATTGCTAATAAACTACCTTTGTTGTATGAAAAAGAATAATTTGTTTTTTTATTTATCGATATT
>CAIXZI010000318.1 GCA_903923915.1 uncultured Bacteroidota bacterium | reverse complement strand
CATCTTGCTTTTTTTCGTTTTCGTAACTAAGTAAGTGCCCGTTTACATGGTGTGCCAACTTGCGCTGCTGGGGTACAAATTCAATAAAACGAACAAACGTATCTTGCTTCAGCTCAAACGGAATTTTTACCATATAAAAATGGTCTGTTCCGTTGCCTTTAATAGGTATGGCTTGTTGTAATTTTACAACCATATCGGGCTTTCCAAAAAAAGAACCATCGTAAAAAACAGGTGTTTTAATTTTTGATGTATCGCCGGCTAAACAACCATTATCAACCCAAGTTTTAATTTGCTCTATTTCATTTGCGGATAAAATGCGTTCATCAATAAAATGTGTGTAAGCTGCATCAGCAGGCCAGGGGGGCATGTAATGCGTTTGGGTTACAAATTTTATTTTGTTGGCATTGCGTTTAGCATCTGCATAACAAAGCAAGTTAAATGGCCCCGCTTGGTTAGGCCTGTGGCAAGGGCTACAATTTTTAAATAGAATAGGGGAGATGTTATCTGCGTATGTAATTAAGCTATTTTTTTGGGACGTACTTTCTTTTAGTTCTTCATTACTGCATGAAAATGTAAATAGAATTAGTAGTAAACTACTAAGAAAATATAGTATTTGATTTTTGTTTAGTTGCACCAAGCAAAGGTAAATATTTTACCTCTGCTAAAAGCTAATTTATATCATATCAAAAGGATGAATATAGCTATCAACATTAAAGTTTGAGCAGGGAGATGTTTTTAGGCGCATCATTCTTTTTAAATCCATTGTGCTTAAACCCTTTGAATCAGAGCTACTGGCAAGGGCTTTAGCACTAAGTAATTTTTGAAGTTTTTTACTTTCTTTTACAGAAATGTTAGTTTGATTTTTTTGTAGATATGTTTTCTCAAAGTAAGTCATGGTGCATTTTAATTTGAAGCAAAATTACGTTATGTACAATTTATGTGTTGTAATTTCACATTGTGTTTTTGTTACGTAATTATTAATTGTTTAGATGTTAAAAGGCATCAAAATAAATTTATAAGGCTTTTACCACTTCTTCTAAAGCAATGCCACGAGAGCCTTTTATAAGAATGGTTTTATTTTTTACGGAATTTGCTTGTAAAAACTCTTGCGCTTGTTTAGATGTTGTAAAGCTTTTTTCTTTTTGCAGCGATGAAAAAATTGGGCCAACTAATAGATAATCATCTAATTTTTTTTCGTGCAATAAATTAATTATAGCCTGGTGTTCTGAGATGGATTCTTCTCCAAGCTCAAGCATATCGCCCAGTACAAGCATTTTAGCATCGGCTTGCATGTTGTAAAAGTTTTCAATAGCGGCTTGCATGCTGCTTGGATTGGCATTGTAATAATCTAATATTAAACTATTGTTTTCTGTTTTTTGCAATTGAGAACGATTGTTGGTTGGCACATAATTTTGCAAAGCATCATTAATCAAACCTTCTTCAATTTTAAAATAATTGCCTACACAAGCGGCGCACAAAGCGTTATTATAGTTGTAAATACCAACCAAATTTGTTTTAATAAAATCTGCTGCTTTAACTTCGGTGGCTTTGTAACGGGTGCGCCAGGCAAGCTCTACAAATAAGCTAGTTTTGTTGCATTTGCCAACTATGTCATATAACTTATTGGTGCCGTAAGTTACTTTGTTATTTTCTTTAGATAAGTCGGCTAATACCGCATCATCGCCATGTAAAAATACGGTTCCGTTAATTTCTTTCAAATATTTATATAATTCGCTCTTGCCTTTTTTTACGCCTTCAATGCCGCCAAAACCTTCCAAATGTGCTTTACCAATATTTGTAATGATGCCAAAATTTGGCTCTGCAATTCGGCAAAGCATATCAATTTCTAATTGATGATTGGCGCCCATTTCTACTACAGCCATTTCGTGCTGAGGTGTTATGGTTAGCAAGGTAAGCGGCACACCAATATGGTTGTTTAAATTACCTTGTGTGTATTGGGTGTTATATTTTTTTGAAAGCACGGCGTGCACTAACTCTTTGGTAGTAGTTTTTCCGTTGCTGCCGGTAATGCCAATAATAGGTATTTTTAATTGCTTGCGATGATGGTTTGCTAGCTGCTGTAGCGAAGTTAAAACATCAGTAACTAAAATGTAAGCATCATGTTTAACTACTGATGGAT
>CAIXZI010000317.1 GCA_903923915.1 uncultured Bacteroidota bacterium | reverse complement strand
TGAGCTGCAAAATCAGCATAAGCGCTATGACGCAGATGCATATTGGCATCTACCATGCTCCAAATAACTTTACCTTCGTAAAAAATGTTTTCCATTTTTGTTTAGAAACAATATTTATTTGCTGCAATTAACTTTTCTGCCACAACTTGTCGCGCTGCTTTAGGATTAAACGGATCTTGTTTAGTAAAGCGTTTTAAGCCCATTAACATCATACGTAATTCATCTCCTTCACCAAAGCTATTTAAGGCTTCTTTACCGTAGGTTGCTATTTTATCACAAGCATCATTAATATACACACGCATCATAGCTAACTGTGCTGCGCAAGCTTCTTCGCCACGCATGCTCACTAATTTTTCTACACGTAACAAAACAGATTCTGCCACATAGGTTTCAATGGCCATATCAGCAATGTTCATAATAATTTCTTGCTCTTTGCTTAGGGTAGTCATTAGTTTTTGAACCGCTGCACCCGCAACCATCAGGATGGCCTTTTTGTAATTAGCAATTAATTTTTTCTCGTAAGCAAACAACGTATCATCCGGTTCGCTCATTTCAGGAATACCAACTAACTCTTGCGCTACTTTTTGTGCAGGTCCCATTAAATCAAGCTCACCTTTCATAGCACGTTTTAAAACCATGTCTATAATTAACATACGATTGATTTCGTTTGTTCCTTCAAAAATGCGATTGATACGTGCATCGCGATAAGCTCTATCCATTGGTGCTTCAGCGCTATAACCCATTCCGCCATAAATTTGTACACCTTCATCCACCACATAATCTAACACTTCAGATCCATGTACTTTTAAAATGGCACACTCAACAGCAAATTGCTCAATACCTTTTAATTTTGCTTTTGCTTCATCCATTCCGCCTTGTTCAAGTGCATGAATAGCATCTTCAATATTTTGCGCAGCACGGTAGGTTGCACTTTCTGAAGCAAATGTTCTAACGGCTTGTTCAGCTAACTTATAACGAATAGCGCCGTATTTAGAAATAGGGCGGCCAAACTGATTACGCTCGTTAGCATATTCAATAGATTTTGTAATGACTTGTTTAGATGCGCCAATAGCAGCTCCGGCTAATTTTGCACGACCAATATTTAAAATATTTACGGCGATTTTAAACCCGTTTTCTCTTTCAGATAAAAGATTTTCTACCGGAACTTTGCAATCGTTAAAAAATACCTGACGCGTAGAACTTCCTTTAATACCCATTTTATGTTCTTCAGGATTTAATGAAATTCCGCCAAAAGCTTTTTCAACGATGAATGCAGAAAGATTTTTATCATCATCAATTTTTGCAAACACAGTAAAAATATCTGCAAAGCCACCATTGGTGATCCAACATTTTTGTCCATTGATGAGATAGTGCTTTCCATCGGCAGATAATTTTGCAGTAGTCTTTGCACTTAAAGCATCAGAACCACTATTGGGTTCGGTCAATCCATAAGAACCTTTGTATTCACCTGTAGCTAGTTTAGTAACATACTTTTGTTTTTGTGCCTCAGTTCCAAAATATAAAATAGGCAAAGTACCAATACCTGAATGGGCTGCATTGGCTACAGAGAAAGAATAACCACCCCCTAAATATTCTGCAACAATCACAGAAGTCACAAAGTCCTTGCCTGATCCACCATAGGCTTCTGGAACAGTAATGCCCAATAAGCCCTGTGCGCCTGCTTTTTCTAGTAGGGAAGGCATCAAGCCTGGTTCTAATTTATCAATTCTATCTGCTACAGGCAATACTTCTGTATCAACAAATTGATTACACATATCACGTACCATCATTT
>CAIXZI010000316.1 GCA_903923915.1 uncultured Bacteroidota bacterium | reverse complement strand
TCAGGCTTGTCCTATTAGCATTTTAGCATCTAAAATTTCCGTTTGCGCAGGAGATTCTTCTCTTTTAACAGCTAGCGGTGCTACTACTTACACATGGACAACCATTGGTGCTAATACATCTACTGTAACAGTAAAACCAACTACGGGTGCCACTTATACAGTTAGTGGTTCTACGGGTACTTGTTCAAGCGTGCAAACAATTAGTGTTAGCGTAAAAGCAACTCCTACTGTAACTGTTAACCAACACGATACTATTTGTGTAAATGGCTCTGTAGCTATATCAGCTTCTGGTGCTACTACCTACTCTTGGTCTCCTTCTACAGGTCTTAGTGCTACAACAGGTGCTAACGTAACAGCTAGTCCTTCTGTTAATACAGTTTACACATTAGCAGGTACAAAAAACACATGTACTAAACTAACTACGGTTAATGTAATTATTAATCAAAATTGTTACGCAGGCATAGAGCAAGTAATTAATGCCTCTAATATTTCTATCTACCCTAACCCAAGTAAAGGTTTAGTAACCGTTGTTATGTCTGCTGTTAATGCAGGTACTACACTTTATGTTACAGATATGATTGGTAAAGAAGTATTTAAAACGGTAGTTATAGATACTAACACCAACTTAGACCTTTCTAACTTAGAAAAAGGTTTATATATGGTTACTGTAGCTAACGGACAAAACAAACACATACAAAAACTTATTATTCAATAATAAATAGTAATTTTTTTATAAAGAGCCTCGCAGCAATGCGGGGCTTTTTTTGTTTACAGGCAATACTAAAAGGCCGCTTATTTGTTAAAAGCAACCGTTTAAAAAATTTCTACTGCCGTTGGTTGGTAAAACACTACCGTTTAAAAAAACACTATTGACTGGTATAGCTTCTGCTTTGTAAATTAGTGTAAAAGAAAGGAGTTAATTAATGCAACAAATACTAACAACCCAACGCCCTCTGTATAGAGAGGCGGCTTTAATACTGCAAACGAAGCGAGATAGAACTTTGAGCCTGTCGAAGGGTTAGCTGCTACAAACAGAAAAGGTAAATGTGAGTATAAAGATTGAAGGGGGCATTTAGAGTTGGTTAGATAAATTTTAACAAAAAATTCCTGTAAACAATACGTACAGTTTAAACGCCGGATTAAGTTTTATTCAAGCAGCAATTTATTTTGTGTAATATGGTTGCCCGTGTTTACACAAACAATATACAAGCCTTTAGGTAAATTGCTTATGTTTAGGTTTAAGGCATTGGTATTTTCAAGTGTTTGTGTTATTACTTCTTGCCCTAAAGAGTTATATAAATAGATGTTAGCCTTTGAGATGTTTTGCGAGAACACAAGTGTTACTTTTTGGTTAGCCGGGTTAGGGAAAATGTTGCAGCTAAATTTAGGTGCTGTAATATTATTTATAGAAGTAAGAGCGCAGCTAAAAATAGAATCTACCCATTGCGGGTGATCTATAAAAGGATTACGGTTGTTTTGTATTTTATAAATGGCGTTATTGCGGTTAATTTCTTTTATACTAACCGTATCTTGATGGTGCCACTTTAAAAACAAGCAAACTGCCCATGGCTCTATTGCCGATTTGTTAACCGAAGGACTGGCGCTCCAGGCACTATCTTCGCCCATGTAACGGGTTGTCATATAAAAATAGCCGCGAGCCAAATCTCCTTTATATTCATTAATAGGTTCAAATACGGTAAGTGCATATCCTGCAGTAGTGTTTAACCCAAGCTTGCCACCATTTAATGAAGTATATGTTGAATTAGACACTTCTCCATACGGAAAATCCGCACGTTTGTTATTTACCCAACCATCTGTTGGATAGATATGAAACAAATCTGTATAGGGTCCTATAACGCCATTAAACCAACTCTCTGGCCAAGAGTGTTCTCGGTTAAAACAATCTGCTTCGCTGTTATAATTTCCACATTTATTAGCAGGGTTATGATATACATAAGGAGGCGTGCCACCCGGCACATCCGAATAAACATCCCAAATTTCACCGTTTGATTTGGTATCAGTTGAATCGAAGGAAGTCCATAAGGCAGCATAGCTAATAGATGTATGCCCTTTAATAATATTATGCAAGGCAGTTTTTAATGGTGCGCCTGTTAATCCTATGGTTGAATTGTAATATCCAGCAGGAATTTGTCCGAAACAAAAAGAACAGGCTATGCAAAAAATTAAAATATATTTATTTTTCATAATGAAGTTGTTTGAGAAGAGTTTGTAAAGTAAATGTAAGGAAATTATTATCTAAGTACACCAAGGTTTAGATGTACATTAAATAAAAATCGACAAATAAATTAAGAAAAAACTACAAATGAATAGGGCGTTTTGCCGTTGCATCCAAGCAAGCTTCTTTCATATTTTCTGTAAAAGTTGGGTGCGCATGACTCATACGTGCAATATCTTCGGCACTTGCACGATACTCCATAGCAACCACTGCCTCCGCAATCATATCGGCACAACGAGGACCAATCATGTGAACGCCTAGTATTTCATCCGTAGCTTCATCGGCTAATACTTTTACAAAACCATCTGTATCCATACTAGCACGCGCTCTTCCACTTGCTTTAAACGGAAATGAACCCGATTTATATTTTTTACCTTGCTCTTTTAATTGCTCTTCGGTAAAACCAACAGAGGCAACCTCTGGCCATGTATACACAACACCAGGTATTAAATTATAATTAATATGTGGTTTTTGCCCGGCCATAGTTTCTGCAACAAACACACCCTCTTCTTCAGCTTTATGAGCCAGCATAGCGCCTTTTATAACATCACCAATTGCGTAAATATTATCTACGTTTGTTTTTAAATGTTCATCGGTTTCAATTTTTCCACGATTATCAACTTTAACACCTGCTTTATCTAAACCTAAATTATCGGTATAAGGTTTTCTGCCAACGGCTACTAAACAATAATCGCCTTTCAGTTCAATTTTTTCTCCTTTATCATTATCAGCACTAACAGTAACTTCTTTTCCTTTAGAAGTAACACCTGTTACTTTATGCTTCATGTAAAACTCAAAACCTAAATCTTTTTTAAGCAGGCGTTGTAATTCTTTACCCAAGCCTCTATCCATAGTAGCAATAAGGCTATCCATAAACTCAACTACAGAAACTTTTGCACCTAAACGTGCATACACAGAACCAAGCTCTAAACCAATAACGCCACCACCAATAATAATCATGTGCTTTGGAATTTCTTGTAACTCTAAGGCTTCGGTAGAAGATATGATGCGTTTTTTATCTATTTCTATACCCGGTAATGATGCCGGTTTTGAGCCTGTAGCAATAATTGTTTTGGTGCTTTCAATTTGCTCTTTGCTGCCATCTGCTTTGGTAATCTCAATAGTAGTTTTATTTACAAAAGAACCATGACCTGTAAGCACGGTAATTTTATTTTTCTTCATTAAATAATCTATACCCGCAACAGTAGCTTTTATTACGCCACGTTTACGTTCAATCATTTGAGGAAGGTTTGCTTTTAAGCCTTTTATTTCAATGCCATGTTCTTCAAACTGATGAGCAGCTTTATGGTAATGCTCGGTAGAATCTAATAATGCTTTAGAGGGAATGCAACCAACATTAAGGCAAGTTCCTCCAAGCGAAGTATATTTCTCAATAATGGCAGTTTTCATACCCAGTTGTGCGCAACGAATGGCAGCTACATATCCACCCGGACCAGAACCTATAACTGTAACATCAAATTTTTCCATGATATATTTTAATTGAATGAACTATTTAATTTATGAGGTCGAAATTACAAAAAATCTTAATGCTACTATTTCTTTTTCCTTGACGAAAAAGAAACAAAAAGTCAAGAAAGTTCCGATCTCCTTCTCACAGTCCAAACTGCTCCGCAGACTTTCGGGCTCACGCTCTGTTTCAAATGATAATTATTTTCATAAATAATGCCTTCGAAATAATATCTGTGCTAATCTGGGCAATCTGTGGTTAAAGTTTTGCGCAACTCTGCGAGAAAAATTACTGCTTCTTAAATCGTAAAAAAATACTATACCCTATTAACAAAAAAGTTAGCAACCAAGCGAGTTTTGAAAGCACATCGCCATATTTTACATAAAAAGTTAATTTGCCATTAGGATCTAAATTTGCCATTATGTACCCCTCTTTCCACCAAGCTTGTTCGGCATGTAAATCGCCTAATTCATCAACTACACAGCTTACACCTGTGTTTGCAGAACGGGCAATTTGCTTGCGTGTTTCTATTGCACGTAATCGAGCATAAGCCAAATGTTGTTTATACCCTGGTGTATCGCGCCACCAGCCATCATTAGTAATGATAAAAATAATATTGGCTCCGTTGTTCATATAATCGGTAACATATTCGCCAAAAACACTTTCGTAACAAACTACCGGTGCAATACCAACAGTTTTGTCTTTATTAAAAAATACGGTTCGCACATCCTGCGTACCAAGGCTTCCAAAGGTTCCGCCTAGTTTAATTGCAAGTCCTTCTAACGGTTTAAAAAACGCCGGATAAGGCATACGCTCTACACCCGGCACTAATTTAGATTTGTGATATAACTGAATACCCTCTTTGTTTAACTGAATAGCTGTGTTATATACGTCATAATAAATATCGGTATTAGTAAAGGCTCTGGCAGTTGCAGACATTTTACCTTCTTTATTGTATCTGCGTAAAGTTGTTGCGCCAATAACAATATTCAAATCAGGAAATTTTGCAAGTAGACTGTCTTTTAAAAACTTTATAGAATAGGTTTGTTCAATATCATTCTCCCAAATTTCTTCGGTTAAAAATGTTTCAGGAAGTTCTAAATAATTGGTTTTTGTGGTGATTTTATTTTTTATTTTATCATAAACCTTTTGCAATTGTCCTTCAAAATCACCATTAAATTTATCGTTATAGGGGTCGATATTTGGTTGAACAATAAGCACTTGCTGAGCAGGTAATTTATCGATTTGACTATTAGAAAATTTGATAATTAGTTGTGACATAATAATTGGAATAATTATAACGGCTAAAGTTATTGCCATTTTGAATTTTGAATTTTGAATTTTGAATTTCAACAACTGATACAAAAGAATATTTACAGTAAGCACCCAAGCCGTCCCACCCGAAACACCCGTAAACTCATACCATTGCACCCAATTATGTTCAAATGCAAATATATTTCCAACGGTTAGCCAGCTCCAAGCAAGCTCCCATTTACAATGCAAATATTCAAACGAAAGCCAAATAGGAATTAAAATCCAAATACCATAAACATTACTTTTTATTCTTTCTTTAAGTGATAAATAAAGTAAATACGTTAGCGCCATTAGAAGTGAATTTGCCACAATGGCTGCAATTGCTCCACCATCCGACGCGTACCATATCCACCAAGTATCTATGCAATTCCAAATTAAAAAAGTAAGATATGAGAGAGTAAATACGGTTAGTTTCTTTCTTTTTATTTCACTGTTCTCAACTTGATCTGTTAGAATTAACAGCGGTATAAACGCAATAAAAATTACCCAAGTAAATGGCGGAAACCAAGCTGTGCCTATTAATAAACCCGATAAAATGGTAAATAACAAAAGCTTTAAACTTTTCATTTAGTGCAGAAAAAATACTTTATAAATTAAGTATAAACCAAAGGCAATTAAAAAACCACCCGTTACCTGACGAATGCGCAATAAAATAGTAGCATTTAATTTTTCTTTTATAGTGTGCCCTACGTATGTTTTCAGCAAATCTGTACCTAAAACAATGATTAAAGTTGAAATATAAAATGTTAGAATGTGTAATATATTAAACTCGTATTTACTACTAATAGCCGTTGATGTGGCCATCCAAAAAATCCAAACAAAGGGATTAAATAAATTTAATAAAAAACCCTTTGACAGCAACGAAAATGTGTTGGGCGATTCTATCACAATTTCAGTATCAGCTTGGTTTTTGGCGTCTTTTTGGATAAAGTGAATTACTCCATATATAATTAAAACTATACCCCCAACAACCCCCATAAATGCCTGGTGTTTTGGGTTAGTTATCACATCGGCCATACCAAAATGAATTAATGATACGGTTATGGCAATAAAAAATAAATCACTTAAAAAAATACCTAAAGCCACCGTAGCACCCGCTTTAAAGCCATGATGAATGCCGGTATTAATAAGCGCAAAAAATGCCGGACCTATTGAAAAGGCTACAAAAAGACCCAGTAAAATTCCTTCATAAATGGCAGAAAACATAAATGCTTGTTTTATTACGCGCCTACAAAGATAATACGATTGATGAGTTATAAGTTATTGGTTATAAGTAAAAAGCAGAATTAGTTACTTATAATTTATAACTTCTAACTTTTGCTATCTTTGCCAAAAAATTTTCATCATGAAAAAATTAATTTTATTAATCAGCGCTATTGCTCTTTTTTCTTGCGGAAATAAAAATGAAAAAGACGGTAAAATTGATGGGGAGATTGTAAACTTTGCCGCATCCGGAGATGGCAAGGTTGACAAAGATAAACTGCCCGTTATTAAATTTGCAGAAGGTACTTTTGATTTTGGAAAAATAATTCAAGGCGAAAAAGTATCGCATAAATTTACATTTACCAACGAAGGAAAATCAAACCTAATCATTACATCTGCCAAAGGAAGCTGCGGCTGTACCATTGCAGAGCCAACTAAAGAACCAATTGCTCCTGGTGCAACAGGCACTATTGATGTGGTTTTTGATAGCAACGGCAAATCTGGCATGATAAACAAAAACGTTAGTGTAGTTACTAATTGCGAGCCTAACACTGTTTTTATAACCATTACCGGCAACGTTATTGTGCCCGATGATGCTAAAAAAGAGTAAGTCGTTAATAGCGAATAGGGATTAGAAATATTAATAAAACAGAAACTTTTAACTTTTAAATTATAACTTAAACACTTAAAAAATCATGCAAACAAACTTTATTTTATTACAAGCAGCTGCAGCAGCGCCAGGCGGAATGATGGGATCTATAACCAGTTTTTTACCTTTGGTATTAATTGTGGTGGTATTTTATTTCTTTATGATTCGCCCACAAATGAAAAAACAAAAAGAAGCTAAAAAGTTTATGGCCGAAATTAAAAAAGGCGATAAAATTATTACTATTGGCGGCATACATGGCAAAATTGCTGAAGTAAGCGAAACAACTTTTATTATTGAAGTTGAAGGTGGTAATCGTTTAAAAATTTCTAAAACAGCTGTATCTATGGATAACAGCGTAGGTATCAGTGCAGAAACAAAATAATTGTTTTGAATAACCAATCTTTATTAGGCATTAAAAGAAAATATCCTTCACGCAGGATATTTTCTTTTTTTATATGTATTGTAATTTCTACTTTTTTATGGTTTGTAAGTGCCTTAAACCGCAGTTATACGCGCACAGTTGCCATACCTATTAAGTTTGTAAACTTTCCGGTAGGTAAACGCATTGTAAACAAACTACCACCCTACATCATGGCTGATATTAAAACCAGTGGCGCCAAACTTTTAATGCTATTGGTAAAAAAATCTATTGCAGAAATTACCATTGATGTTAGCGAAGTAACCAGTAAAAAAATACTAGCAGGTAATGCAGCTGTAAGCACCGTTACGCTTATTGGTAATTTATCTAAACTACTAAATACCGATGTGGATTTAATAAAAGTAAAACCCGATAGCATTCATTTTGTATTTGGAAAAACATTTACAAAAAAGGTTTTCATCAAGCCACAAGTGCAAATAAATTACAGCATTCCGCAAGGCATATTTAAACGCATAAAAGTTATACCTCAATATATCAGTATTAGTGCAGATAGCGCAACACTTGCAAAAATTGATACGCTTTATACCGAAAAATTAGTTTTAAATAACTTAAATCAAAAAGTAGAACAACAAACTAATATTCAGTTGCCAGAAGAATTGGATGGTTTAATTGCCTTATCAAATCAAAAAGTTACGTTGCAAATTAATTTAGATGAGTACGCTCAAAAAACAATTCAACTACCTGTTCAGGTTTTAAATGCACCAGCAAATAGCAGCGTAAAAACATTTCCCGCATTTGTTAATGTAACTATTACAGCTCCTTATAATTTGTTTGATAGCCTGAATACCTCATTCTTAAAAGCTTCTGTAGATTTTAAACAAATAAC
Organism: uncultured Bacteroidota bacterium; assembly: GCA_903923915.1. GTDB lineage: Bacteria > Bacteroidota > Bacteroidia > B-17B0 > Aurantibacillaceae > PALSA-968. Next base: position 6,852 of record CAIXZI010000316.1, on the reverse strand, counting down.
TAATTCAAACGAAAAACTTACGGTAACCGTTTCTTCAACTATAGTTGATAGTAAGATAACGAAAATATCACCTCAAAAAGTTGAATATATCATCCGAAAACAGTAATTTCATTTCCTTAAAGATTTACTGAAATGGATAAGCAAAATAAACGCGTTGTTTTAGTAACAGGCGCAACAGGTGGTTTGGGTACAGCTATGTGCAAAAAATTGTACGAAGATGGCTATCACGTAGTGGGTAATTATCGAAGCAAAGAAAAATCAGAACCCTGGCTTGCCGAAATGAAAAAAGACAATTGCCATGTTGAATTATTTTATGGCGATGTGAGTGATTTTGACAGCACTGCTGAAATGATTAAAAAAATTGAAAGAGATATCGGGCCGGTTGATACCTTAGTAAACAACGCGGGTATAACACGTGATATGCGCCTTATAAACATGACCAAAGATGATTGGAACGCAGTTATCAATACAAACCTTAACAGCGTATTTAATTGTACTCGCAATGTGTTGCAAGGTATGATGGATAGAAAATTTGGACGCATTATAAATATCTCTTCTGTTAACGGGCAACGCGGACAATTTGGACAAACTAATTACAGTGCGGCAAAAGCAGGTATGCACGGTTTTACAAAAAGTTTAGCAATGGAAGTTGCTAAATTTGGCATTACCGTAAATACCATCTCGCCGGGTTACATCGCAACCGATATGGTTATGGCCGTTCCCGAAAAAGTGCTTAACCAAATTGTAGCGCAGGTGCCTATGGGCAGACTTGGTGGCACCGAAGAAGTAGCGCATTTGGTTTCTTTTCTTGCGTCAGATAAATCTAGTTTTATAACGGGATCAAACTACTCTATCAACGGCGGACAGCACGTGTATTAAATTTTTCTTATTGTCTCCCTGAGCTTTTCGAAGGGTTGAGGCGTTTCGGCGATTACGCCGTCGGGCTTTTCGTTTCAAGTTTTATTGGTTACAACAAAAGCTTTTCACTACAATCCCTAACGCAAATTTACTTAGCTTTTACTTTAACCAATTTAAGGTTAATTTTTGGCTCTTGTTTTTTAAGCAAGCGTTGTATATTCTTTTTATGAGTAATAATAAGCAATGCCGCTACCATAAAAGAAAACAGAATTAAAGAAACCGGACTGTTATGTAACACAACCAATACAATAAACGGAAAAGATAAACCTGCACTCATAGATGCTAAAGAAACGTATCTAAAAACAAGCAGCATAAGTAAAAACACCATTACAGACATACCAGCTCCAATAGGGGTTATAGCCACACCAACACCTAATAAAGTAGCCACACCTTTACCGCCTCTAAAACCGGCAAATAAAGGAAATATATGCCCTAATACAGCCGCAATACCTATAGCAATTTGATAATTAATAAGTGGCGTTGAATGCGAATTGAAATCACTAAAAGTGGCTAATGCAACCGCAGCCACACCTTTTAACACATCCATTAATAAAACCGGAATACCCGCTTTTTTACCTAAAACTCTAAAAACATTGGTAGCACCTGCATTGCCGCTGCCAAACTCGCGCACATCAATGCCGTAAAACAATTTACCAACCCAAACCGCAAATGGCAGAGAACCAATTAAGTAGGCTGCAAAAATTAAAATAAGTTCAAAAACGTTATTTAGCATAATAGCAAATTTACTAATTTATTAAATGATTAACTAAATCTTAACAAATTGTTTAAAACAATATAATGTTTAAAAATAAAGGCTTTTTAAGCAAAAAAGTCGCTTTTCGGGCGACTTTTTTACACAAACCCTATATTTCTACTAATAGAAACCTTTTAATTTAACTCCTTGCTCAATTTTTTTAAGTGCTGTAATGTAAGCACCTAAACGCATGGTAGTTTTATATTCGTGTGCGTTTGTCCAAACATTATTAAAAGCAGTTTCCATGCTTAAATCGTGCTTTTCGTTCACTTCATTTTCTGTCCAGTAGTAACCCATTTTATTTTGTACCCACTCAAAGTAAGATACTGTAACGCCACCACCGTTAGCCAAAATATCCGGCACAACAATAATGTTTTTTTCTTGTAAAATAGAATCAGCCTCCGGTGTAGTTGGTCCGTTTGCACCTTCTACTATTAGTTTAGCGTGTATGTTGTGTGCAACTTCTTCTGTAATTACGTTTTGTAAAGCTGCTGGCACTAATACATCAACTTTAGCAGTTAATAACTCATTTGGTTTAATTTCAACCCCACCTTTAAAGCCTTTTAAAACTCCACCACTTGTTTTTACATACTCTAAAGCAGCATGAATGTCGATGCCTTTTTCATTATAAAAAGTAGCTGTATGATCTCCAATAGCACAAATTTTAATGCCTTTTTCAGATAATAAACGAGCCGTGTGAGAACCTACGTTACCAAAACCTTGTACGGCAGCAGTAGCTTTTTTAGGATCGATACCCATTTTGTTTAAAGCACAAAGGGTAGAAACCATCACACCACGTCCGGTAGCGGCATCTCTGCCTAAAGAACCACCTAAAGCAATTGGTTTACCTGTAATAACACCTGGAGCATCTTCTCCATGTATTTTATTTAATTCATCTAAAATCCAAGCCATTTCGCGACCGCTGGTACCCATGTCAGGCGCAGGAATATCTTTATTAACACCAAATACATCGCGCATAGATTTTGCATAAGCACGTGTAAGGCGCTCTAACTCACCAACACTCATTTTACGAGGATCGCATTTAACGCCACCTTTACCACCGCCATAAGGCAAGTTGGCAACAGCACATTTAAAGCTCATCCAGGCAGCAAGCGCCATAACTTCGTCTTGGTTAACATCCATTGCATAACGGATACCACCTTTTGATGGGCCTAAATGCGTAGAGTGTACACAACGGTACCCTTCAAATATCTGAACTTTGCCGCTATCCATCATAACGGGCAAGCTTACTTTTACTAATTTTTGTGGATTTCTTAGAACTTGGGCAACTTCTTCTGACAGATTCATAGCTTTTACAGCTGCATCTAAGCGAGCTAAAACCGAATCGAACATACTTTCGTGAACTACTTGAGAGGCGGCAGTGTGTGCGGACATACTTTTTTGTTTTAGTTAAACATCAATTTCTGCCCGCAAATGTAACAATTTCTTAAAATGGTGGTACATTATTATAGCCTAAAGCCCATTTTTTGAAGATGAATTTTTTAATTGTGTTAAATAAGTTCAGAATATATTACTTAACAATAACAATGTGCTTATTTTCTATGCCCTTACTGCTTGTAAGGCTGATGTTATAAATGCCGTTTGGTAAACTATTTACATCAATTTTACTGGTTGCAGATATAATATTTTGACGATGAACACACTCACCTATTAAATTATATATTTCTATATCATGTGTTTTCTCATTATCAAATTGACTAATAGACAAATTAAAAATGCCATTGCTTGGGTTGGGATAAATGGAGATTTGAGAATTACTTTTTGCTAATTTATCAAAGCCTGTTGTTGGGTTTTGAGAAACATTTACATCATAAACAATTGTAGCTGTACTAGTATCACATTCTGTGCAAAGGTTACCCCATTCACAATGAGTATTTGAACCCCATCCGCAACAGTAATAGTTAGTATCTACGCAACCAAATACATCGCCTACTTTAACACAAACTGTATAGTCAGTTATATAACCTCCTGTACCTGGGTTAGTAATAGTAACTGTACCTTGTGGGTAAAGGTTATAAAAATAATAAAAAGAACGGTTATAAGAATAAGGGGTTATGTAAATTGCTGTACGACTATCAATCTCTATTTCCCAAGAAGCAGTGGCTACGTTAGAAGAATAAGTTGGGTAAATATCAAAATTGGGGTAATTAATGTCTGTAGTAAAAGTTACTGCGGGTAATTGATGTACAGTAACATTTATTGTATTAGTTGCTAAGCAAGTGCCTGTATTAGCCGTAACGGTATATGTTGTGGTAACAGTTGGTGTCACAATAATAGATGCTCCTGTATCTCCACTTGGCATCCAAGTATAAGAAGTAGCTCCACTTGCTGTTAAGGTATCGCTAATTCCATCACAAACACTATGATTGCCAGTTACTGTTATTGGACATTGTGCATTTATTTGTATAGTACAAGTCAATAAAAAAATAAATAGTATTTTTTTCATAATAAATAGATTAATAACTCAAATCTACTTAAAATAAACCTTAAAAACAATGGTTAATAATCTCAGCGCCAAATTGTATATTTGCCGTCTTATTTAATAAAATAACCTACAGCAAATGTCAACAGAAGGAAGGCAAATAATTTATAGTATGGTAAATGTGAGTAAAATCCATCCGCCACAAAAACAGGTTTTAAAAGATATTTATATTTCGTTTTACTATGGCGCTAAAATTGGCGTGCTGGGTTTAAACGGTTCGGGTAAGTCAACGCTGCTGCGCATTATGGCGGGCATGGATAAAGATTATTTGGGAGAGATACACCAATCGCCGGGCTACTCTATTGGCATGCTTGAGCAAGAGCCCCAATTAGACGATAACAAAACCTGTATAGAGGTTGTACGCGAAGGTGTAAAAAAACATACCGATATACTTGCTGAGTATGAAGAAGTAAACAACAAATTTGGTGAAGATGAATATTTGAACGATCCGGATAAAATGGATAAGTTGATGGCTCGTCAAGCTGTTTTACAAGATGAAATTGATCGTTTAGATTTATGGAATTTAGATAATCGTTTAGAGCAGGCTATGGATGCGCTTCGTTGTCCGGAAAGTAATACCCCTGTAAAAGTATTATCGGGTGGAGAACGTCGTCGTATTGCATTGTGTCGTTTACTTTTACAAGAACCCGATATTTTATTATTAGATGAGCCAACCAATCACTTGGATGCCGAAAGCGTTGATTGGTTAGAGCAACATTTGCAAAATTATAAAGGAACTATTATTGCCGTAACGCATGATAGATATTTCTTAGATAACGTGGCCGGATGGATATTAGAGTTAGATAGAGGCGAAGGTATTCCATGGAAAGGTAATTACTCAAGTTGGTTAGAACAAAAAGGTGCTCGTTTAAAACAAGAAGAGAAAACAGAAAGCAAGCGTCAGAAAACCTTAGCGCGTGAGTTAGAATGGGTTCGTCAGGGAGTAAAAGGACGTGGTGTGAAACAAAAAGCACGTTTGGCCAACTACGATAAAATGATGAATGAAGATGTGAAGGATAAAGAAGATAAACTGGAGATCTTTATTCCTAACGGTCCGCGTTTGGGTAACGAAGTTATTGAAGCCATTGATATTTCTAAAGGTTTTGGCGACAGGTTGTTGTACGAACACCTTTCGTTTAAATTACCCCCTGCGGGAATTGTAGGTATTATTGGGCCAAACGGTGCCGGTAAAACAACTTTGTTCCGCATGATTATGGGACAAGAAAAGCCAAATACAGGAGATTTTAAAGTTGGGCCAACGGTTAAAATTGCTTATGTAGATCAATCTCACGCAAGCATAGATCCCAACAAAACAGTTTATGATGTTATTAGCGATGGTTTAGAAAACTTGATGCTTGGTGGAAAACCAATGAACTCACGTGCATATATCTCTCGCTTTAACTTTGCAGGATCTGATCAGGGTAAAAAATGTTCAGTGCTATCAGGTGGAGAACGTAATCGCTTACACTTAGCTTTAGCATTGAAAGAAGAAGGCAACGTACTTTTACTGGATGAGCCAACCAACGATTTAGATGTAAACACATTGCGTGCCTTAGAAGAAGGTTTGAATGATTTTGCAGGTTGCGCAGTTATTATTAGTCACGATAGATGGTTTTTAGATCGTGTTTGTACACACATTTTAGCCTTTGAGGGCGATAGCACAGCTTATTGGTTTGAAGGTGGTTACAGCGAATATGAAGAAAATAAAAAGAAACGTTTGGGTAATGTAGAGCCTAAGCGTGTACGTTATAAAAAACTTACGGTGTAAATTTGGTATAAAAATTGCAAGTCATACTGAGCCTGTCGAAGTATGATGTTTCGACAAACTCAACATGACAATAAATAATTGAAAACAACAACAATATGAAAAAAATATTTTCCGTTTTAACACTTCTGTTTGCATTTAATGGCTTTGCTCAAGATCAAGATCCAAAGGCAAAAGCCATTTTAGATGATTTGAGTAAAACAACAAAATCATACAAAACTATTTCGGCAGAATATGAGCTTGTTCTTTTAAACAAAGAAAAAAAACAAACTGATAAACAAAGCGGCAAAATACAGGTTAAAGGCAATAAGTTTAAGTTAGAAATTCCTGGCAACACCATTGTATGCGACGGAAAAACCGTATGGACACATAATAAAGATGCACAAGAAGTAACCATTAAAAACTTTGAAGCTAATAATGAAGATGGTTTAATTCAAAATGCACCATGGGCTCATGTACCAACATCATACAAAGATGCTACAACTAGAAACTTTTGTATTTGTTGTTCCATGTTTTCTAAAACGTCATGGCAAAAGATTAACGGATATGATGAGAATCGTGTATTGATTGGCCGTGAAGATTGGGATTTTTGGATTAGATTATATCAATCAGGATGTCAAGTTCATGTGATTGAAGATTACTTATTATTATACCGAATTCATGGTGATAGTTTATCATTAGGTTCAGGTACAAAAATGAAGGATGCTGGAAATTATTTAAGAAGTAAGCATCCTATATAATTATAGCGGGATAGTGAAAAGGTATCACATAGGACTCATAATCCTCAGTTATTGGTTCGACTCCAGTTCCCGCAACCAACAAGGAGATAATATGTCAGATGATAAAAAATTTCACGAAGAACAATTAAAAAAAGTTCGCACTCTCAAACCAGTAGCACCACCACCAAAAATT
>CAIXZI010000315.1 GCA_903923915.1 uncultured Bacteroidota bacterium | reverse complement strand
TACTATAATGCAAAATTCTTATTACATCCCGATAAATTCAAGCAGCTTGGCTCACTATTTTAGCAAGGCAATTATTTTGCCCGCAAAATATTTTACTAACAAGCCAGAAGATATTCAGAACAGAGTTGGTGATTCAATTCTGCTTTCAGAAGACAAGTGGGTAAAAAATTCTGATTGCTCAATGGAGGTTATTTTGACGAACACTGAAATTAGCGACCTCAACAGAGTATCAGATCATTTCTTCTTATGCAATACACCTATTCCGATTTCAAGGGTAAAATCTGTATGTTTCTTGGATTCAAAACAGAAAGAGACAACAATTTGGAATATAAATAATGGTGCTGCTTTTATTCCTGAGAACATTGTCACTGTAGAACGCAATAGCAACATCGATATAATATCAGATTATGACTACAACGGAGGGAATAATTTTAAATCTGGAATAGAATTATCTGAAAAGATAAAAAGGTTTGATATTATACTTGGTGGCTTTGCTTTTATGAGGTTAGGTGGCAAGTCATTTATGAATTATTCGACAAATTATTTTTCAACTTTATCGTATTTCAATAAGTTAATTGAGGAACAAACAAACAATGCTTCAAAAGAAAAGGGATTAAAATTTAGTAATAAATATACTGGTTTATTTTCGAAAAATGAAAGTGAATGGACGAAGTGGCAGCAATACATCTTTAATAATGTAACTCCCCAAGACATTGAACTACTGGCAGAAAAAGAAGGTGAAAAAGTTGAAAAAAAATTGGGGCTTCTGAAAATTGAATCTATTAATCCGGACTCACATTTATATGAACTAGCAATTTTAGCGACGTATGGTGACAGAAAGAATAAAAGTACCGATAATCTAGTAACTGACTTAAATAATGGAGCGATACTCCCGGAAAAAACTGAAGATGTTTCAATACTTTTTGGTTTAAATAATGGGTACTCAAAACTCAGGAATAAATACAAAGGCTCTATAAAAGATGTCAATGTTAAGTTCACCCTTGATAGTAAATTGGATTATTACACTATTGAAAGCATTTACCAATTTGTATTTAATGGTTCGAAGGCAATTCATTCATTTGCCTATATTGATAATTGGTGTCCGATCAGCAAGTCTAAAGATAATGCTAAGGGTTTTGAAACTTATAAAATATTAGATACTCTAATCATTGCAAAAAAAAAGCAAACGCCATTGGAGATATTTTTGGAAAATTATTCGGCAGAAATTTATTCAACAATCGCTAAATCTGTAAATCAATGGCTACCGCCTTTTGCAAAAAGTGATGAGAATGCAGCGATTCGTTTTTTTGAGAAACAATTACGGCCCGCATTGACATTTTCTGTCGAAGCACTTCAAAGGAAAATAGAAAATGAATGTGAAGTGAATTACAATTCGCAGAATCAAGAAGCGGTTCAATCGTATCAGATTGAGATAGATAAATTGAGGTTGGAAATTTCAAAACTAAAAGAAGAAAATAATAGGCTTAAAAATGAAAACAATGTCCCCTTAGTGTTAGAATCTTCAACGGAATTGCAAAAAGCGGATAGCGGTGAGGACCTCGCTGCTCTTCAACACAAAGATAATGTCAACATAGTTCTGGAAACCAAAGTCGGCATTTCAGAAAATTATCACTCTATGAGTTTGTCTGAACTGCAAAAGATTGCAAAGGACAAAAAGATCAAAGGCTATACTAAAATAAAAAATAAAGAAGATCTAATAAATCTTATTACTAAACCTACACCTACACTTCTATAATTTTTTATGATAATTATAGAAGATTTACAAAAGGCATCAGTTGATGTAAGCTCATTGCAAAATTATATTTTAGATAATTTTGAAGAGGTCTATGACCTTTTTACTCATCAAAAACATTCCGATTTAGTAGCCTCAAGAGACAAATTAAACAGATACATTCAGCTTAACAGAAATGTAATTCTACAATTAAATATTGTCGACAAAACCAATCTCGCATTCATTTCATTACTGATAGGTGTAAGCGAAGAACTTGGACTTATTTCTTCTTTTCGTTTCCTGTTTGATCATTTAAAAGGCAGTAATTACAATATCGGCGAAAGACTAAACGCGGCTTCGCTTTACCTTATCGGTGTAAGAACAGCGGATGATTATGTAAATAGATATGAGGCGATTTACAATCACTTACAACATTCCGCTGAAACCGAAGAAGATAATACTGACAAGGTTTTGATGACGATGGTCAATTACTATTCACAAGTAATTCATGACTTCGGTGAATTTAACATAGATGCAATCAAATTACTGAAAGCAAAAATTCAAAAGAGCCTTTCTGATTTCGAATTTTCATTTTTACACGGCAATTTAATTTCGGACATTTTAAACGTTGATCTAAGCAACTTTGCTGCTGCTTATCATACAATTCATTCACTTCTTGATTCTTTTCTTGGACGTGATATTCTTAAGCCAAGTTATAAAAAGGAATTTTTACTCGAATCAGGAACGAAATACGCCAGCTTATTGGCATATGTGGCTAATAGTTTTAAAGCTGTCCGACAGATATCTGTAAGCCAGTACCAGTTGATTAAATCAGATTCAATTTACAATTCTTTAGGAAGAGGTATCGCAATTTTAACAGACGAAAAGCAACTATATGCTTACATGAACAGCTATGGTAATATGCATTACGAGAAACTAATTGACGCATTCAAAATGCTTCCTAAAACATTCTTTGAGCTTGAAACAAATATCATAGATTGGGGCTGTGGTCAGGCGATGGCATCAATGACATATTATGAGTTCGTTAGTCAGAATGGGCATAAACAACAAACTAAAAACCTTACTTTGATTGAACCTTCCGAAATCGCGTTGAAAAGGGCTTCATTACATGTAAGAAAATTCGACCCGACTACAGAAATTCATACTGTCAATAAAGATTTGGATACCCTTGTTAATAAGGATTTTAGTAAAAATAAAACGCAAAGACATATTCACTTATTTTCAAACATTCTGGATATTGACGGATTTTCATTAACTCATTTGTTGAAATTGGTAGAATCTAATTTTCCCGGTGACAATTACTTTATTTGTGTTAGTCCATATATTAACGACACTCGAACAAGTCGGCTGGATGCTTTTGTTAATTATTTTTCGAAGAAACCAAATTTCAAAAAGATTCAATCTATCGAAAATATGAACGGAGAATGGAAAGGTACCTGGACAAGAGTTGTCCGCATATTTAATGTGTCATTATAGATATGAATCCGGCATAACCCTTTACTCTGGGTGCCACATTTAATTTTTCAGGCTAAAGACATAATTCAATAAGTCGCTTTTTTTGAACCTATACTTTTCGCCCAGAATACCTGCTTTGATTTTGCCAGCTCTTAAATGCCTTGATATGGTCTGAGGGGTTATATTGAGAAATGACGCAGCTTCATTCCAAGTGAATATTTCGTCCTCTTTGTGTCAGTTGTTTGGAACTAGCAATTTCTATGTATTAACACCATTTTTTCGCTTGTTTTGCTGAAATATCATTGTAAGGCGTCTGTTTTTAAACAGAAATAGCTTCCGAATAAAGGTTAAACATCACTATTTACGGCATTCTCCATAAAAACCAACTCCGCACACAATTCCGCACACTTTTAAAAATGTCCATTCAAATAATTGTATTTTAATTAGTGTAAGTAATTGTAAATAAATAATAAAGACTTTGAAAATAGAGTAGGGTTCTGCCTTCTAAGCTGGGGGTCATTGGTTCGAATCCAATCCGGGTCACATTGAAAATAAAAATACCTTGTAGAATCAATACTCTACAAGGTATTTTTATTTTATGGTACAGCATAGGTACAACAATTTTTATTTTCCT
>CAIXZI010000314.1 GCA_903923915.1 uncultured Bacteroidota bacterium | reverse complement strand
TTCCGTTAATAGGCAGTTATCTTTTTCGTACCTCTGTTATTATGTTGAATATACGTATTATAAATCTCGCCGTTGGGAGCTTAGCGTGCCTATGCAAATTGGTGTTGGCAAGATAGGTTATATGTATAATTACAAAGGCGTAAAAACCTTATCAGATGCGGGATATTGTTTTGTTTATGAACCCGAAGTAGATGTGCGGTTTAAAGTGTTTAGATGGGTTGGCTTGGAGGCTGATGTTGGATACCGGTTATTAATTAAAAACGATCCTTTGGTAAAAAAAACATTTAACTCGCCTTTATTTTCCTTCGGAGCCTTTATTTTGTGGGACGAATTAGCGCTGATGATGTTTAAGAAAAACAAATGGGTGCAGCGCAAATTTGGCCCCAGCGATTGGATAAAACAGCCTTAGTTTGAGATATGGTTTAGATGAAATTTTTTTGTTAAATTTGCCCCTCTATGAGAAAAGGCAAAGAACTAATTTTAGCTACGCGAGAGTTTGCTAAAGAGGTGCGTTGGAAAAGTTGGTACTTTACCCTAACTACCTTGTTTTTAATGATTGCGTGTAATGCCGTGGCTTTTTTGCCTATTTCTACCTGGATTAAAATACCTTTTAGCATTCTTAATGGCTGCATTATGGTGCGCATGTTTGTTATCTATCACGATCAGCAACACCATACCATCCTGCAAAAATCAAAGGTTGCCGATTTTATTTTTACGCTTTTTGGTATTTACATTTTGGCGCCAACCAGCATTTGGAAACGCTCTCACGATTATCATCATAACCATAACTCTAAAATTTTTAGCTCCAGCGTGGGTTCTTATCCGGTGTTAAGTAAGGATAAGTTTTTAAGTTTGCCTAAATCAGAAAAAAATGCATACCTGTTTGTACGCAACCCAATCACTATTTCTTTTGGATATATTGTGATGTTTATTTATGGTATGTGCATACTATCCTTTGTTAACGGCAAAAGCAAGCATAAAGATTCTTTAGTAGCCCTTATTGTACATGGTTTGGCTATTGTTTTAGTAACGCTGTTTTTTGGCTGGAAAATTTTATTTTTAGCTATTCTTATTCCATTTTTAGTATCAAGTGCTTTGGGTTCTTATTTGTTTTATGCACAACATAATTTTCCGGATGTTGAGTTTAGAGAAAAAGATGGCTGGACATACGAGGGTGCCGCTTTAGAGTCATCCAGCTATACAAAAATGAATTTTTTTATGCAATGGTCGTCTGCTAACATTGGCTTCCATCACATACATCACTTAAATGCACGCATTCCTTTTTATCGTTTACCAGAGGTGATGGAGAAAATACCTGAGCTTCAGCATCCAAAGGTAACCTCCTTAAACCCTTCGGATATTGTTAAATGCCTGAAATTAAAAGTGTGGGATATTGAAGCCCATAAAATGATTTCGCTTAAAGGTGTTGAGTATTAGTTTTTTCTTGTAAAAATTATTTGCTTTTAAATTTCACGGTTTCTATCAAGCAAAACAATAATTTTTCTTTAAAATGCAAGTTTCGTAAAGCCACCGCATTTTTGTACTTTTGCGCAAATGTATTTGTTAAATGATTGAGAAACTTGCCAGTATAAAACAGCGCTATATAGACGTTGAACAAAAATTATCAGATCCTGCTGTTATTAGTGATATGCGTCAGTTTAAAAAACTGAATATAGAATACCGTCAGTTAGAGCCTATTATTAAAATTTTTGAAGAATATAAAAAAGCATTAGATAATATTGATTCGGCCAACGAGATTTTGAAAACTGAAAAAGACAAAGATTTTTTAGACATGGCTAAAGTTGAGCTAGAAGAAAATCGTGCCATTGAAACAAAGCTTGCTGATGAAATAAGAATTATGTTGATTCCTAAAGATCCGGAAGATGCCAAAAATTGTGTGATGGAATTACGCGCCGGTACAGGTGGAGATGAAGCCAGTATTTTTGCGGGAGATTTATTTGAAATGTATCGCCGTTATTTTGAGATAAAAGGTTTTAAAGCTGAAGTGGTTGATACAAGCCCGGGAACAATGGGTGGCTATAAAGAGATAATATTTAATGTAACGGGTGACAATGCTTACGGCACTCTAAAATTTGAAAGTGGTGTGCACCGTGTACAACGTGTACCTGCTACTGAAACACAAGGACGAGTACATACATCAGCCGCAACACTTGCCGTTTTACCGGAAGCTGATGAGCTTGATGTTGAATTACGTGATGCTGATATTACCATGGCTACTGCGCGAAGTGGTGGTGCCGGCGGACAAAATGTAAACAAGGTAGAATCTAAAGTTATACTTACGCATCATCCAACAGGCATTGTGGTTACTTGTCAAACAGAGCGTTCTCAATTAGGTAATAGAGAAAAAGCAATGAATATGTTGCGTACACGTATTTATGATGCAGCCTACTTAAAGCGCATGGAAGAAGTTACTGCCAAACGTAAAACAATGGTTAGTTCGGGAGATCGCTCGGCAAAAATCAGAACATACAATTATCCTCAAAACAGAATTACAGATCATCGTATAAATGTTACCTTATATAATCTTACCGATTTTATGAATGGCGATATACAAGGAATGATTGATGCTTTGCAATTTGCAGAGAATGCTGAAAAAATGAAAGAAGGCGGAATAAGTTAGTTATAGAATTATAGATTTGAAGAATTTTAGAGTGAAGCATTAAATTGATAACTCGGCAAATCGATAAATCAACCATTGAAAAAAATGTCTGAAGAATTAATCATAAACGGAGAAACCAAAGAAGAAAAATACATTTCTCTTTTACCTCAATTAAAAGCATTGGTGGAAGACGAAGAAGATGTTATTGCCAATCTGGCAAACATAACGGCTGTTTTAAAACAAACTTTTGGATTTTTTTGGGTAGGGTTTTATTTGGTTAAGAAAAACGAATTAGTGCTTGGCCCGTTTCAAGGAACGTTAGCATGTACACGCATTGCTTTAGGAAAAGGAGTTTGTGGCACCGCCTGGAAAGAAGCTAAAACTATTGTTGTTGATGATGTAGATAAATTTCCGGGACATATTGCTTGCAGTTCAGATTCTAAATCAGAAATTGTTGTGCCTATTTTCAATAATCAAAAAGAAGTTATTGCTGTGCTTGATGTAGATGATGATATGTATGCAACTTTTGATAAAACTGATAAACTTTATTTAGAAAAACTGGCTTTATTAATAACCGACATTATCGGCAAATGAGTTGCAAACGTTTTCTTTTTATCCCAATTTTAATAATAGTCTTTATTATATGTAACCGTTGTGCGCAAATTGCCCCGTTAAAAGGTGGTGCAAAAGATATTACACCTCCAAAGCTTTTATCGGTATTGCCAAAAGATACATCAACCAATGTTCCTTCAAAAAACACTACGCTAATATTTCAGTTTGATGAGATGGTTGATATAAAAAGTGTTCAAGCCAACATGATTATTAATCCATTTATGGAAGATAAGCCCGGTGTGCGTTCGAACGGAAAAAAAATGATTATTCATTTTGATGAAGATTTACAACCTAATACTACCTATCAAATTCAATTTGGTAAATCAATTGGCGATGTACACGAAAACAATAAATATAAAAACCTAACTTATATATTTAGCACAGGTCCAACTATTGATTCGAATACGGTTAGTGGTAAAGCAATATGGGCATTATCTGCAAACCCTGCAAAAGATATATCTATTTTATTTTACACCAATTTAAATGATACTGCAATTACCAGAACAAAACCTACCTATATAGTTAAGACAGATTCGGTAGGTGGTTATTCTATTAGCGCTATAAAAGCGGGCACCTATCAGGTTGTTGCCGTTACCGATAAAAACAATAATCACATATATGATGGTGGCGAGGCTATTGGCTTTGTAAATGCACCATTAACTATTACAGGCAACGATAGCGTAAATTTTATAATGAGTTTACCTAAAAACAATAGAAGTTTTGTTAAAAAGAAAATTCAACCTTTTTGGGGCTATAATAAATTTGTGTTGAGTGATACCATGCCCGATGCGTATATTATATTAGTAGAAGATAGCAGTAAAAATTCGGAAAGAAATTCGGATAATGATAAAATTGCTTACGAAACAAAAAATGACACTCTGGAAGTATACTATAAAGACATATATGATACTGAGTTAAAATTTCTGCTAAAAAGAGGTCAGGATATATTTGATACCATTACAATTGAAGTGCCAAAAGAAGCCAAAGTAGATAGCACCGTAAGTAAGCATAGTAAAAAAGTAAACGTAAATCCAAATAAAAGAACGTATGGCATTACCAATGATGATGTGTTTTTTGATTTTTCTTTACCCATTAAAAACATGGATTTAGATAA
>CAIXZI010000313.1 GCA_903923915.1 uncultured Bacteroidota bacterium | reverse complement strand
TCATCTGCCATGGTAGATGTATATCCTGAAAAAGTTGAGCCCTTTAAAGTGGCTTTTTCTTACGCTAATTGCGATAGTTTAATTGGTAAAACCATTGACAGAAATATCATTAAAAATATATTGCTTTCTGTTGGAATTCAAATTGTAACTGAGGGCACAGATGGCTTACTGTTGCATGTTCCGCGTTATAAATACGATGTTACCCGCGAGGCTGATGTTATTGAAGAAGTGTTACGCATTTACGGAATGAACAACGTAGAGTTGAGTGGAAAAATTAGTTTTTCTATGTCGGCCAACAAAGTTGATATAACAAACAAAGTTGATACAGAAATAGCTGCCACACTTGCCAATCAAGGCTTTTACGAAGCCATGAGTACATCGCTTACCAAAGGAGTTTATACACAAAATGATGAAGGTGTTGTGCCTATGCTTAATCCCCTAAGTAGTGATTTATCGGTGCTGCGCCCTACCCTACTCTATGGTATGTTGGAAGCAGTTTCTTATAACATCAATCACAAAACATCCGACATAAAATTATTTGAAAGCGGAAAAACCTATCATAAAAAAGCTGAAGGCGAGTTTCCTTATTACGAGCAAAAGCAAGTAGCATTGGTTATTAGTGGCAAATTACATCAGGTAAACTATCATCAACCAAAACCTGTTGATGTAAATTTTTATACATTAAAAGCTTATGTAGAAGCTGTTTTTGCCAAATTGGGTATAACGTATAAAGGCCAAAATGCGGAACACAAGCAGCTTTCGGGTGTTTATCAATATCAAGTAGGTAAAAAAGTTATTGCTATGGTTGGCGAAGTAAATAAACCTGTTTTAAAGAGTTTTGATGTTAGTCAGCCTGTTTATTATGCTGAATTATATTTAGATATTATCTATAACCTTGCTTTTAAGCCTGTTTTATATAAGGAAGCTTCTAAATTCCCTGCTGTAAAACGCGATTTAGCTTTGCTGATTGATAAGCAAGTTACTTATGCAGAGTTAGAGAAATTGGCTTTTGAAACCGAACGTAATTTCTTAAAAGAAGTATCTTTATTTGATGTTTACGAAGGCGATAAAATTCCTTCGGGCAAAAAATCGTATGCTTTAAGTTTTACCTTACAAAACGCCGAAGCTACCTTAACCGACAACCAAATTACTAACACAACTAACAAATTAATTAAAGTTTTTGAAGAAAAATTAAATGCTTTTATTAGAAGTTAATTATTTGATTTTTAATTCTTTAATTAATTTTAATTGAAGTAAAACTTATATTAATTAACAGGTTTATAACACGTTTTTAACCAGTTACAAACACGTAATTAGTACCTTTTGGCTAAATCTTAAATTAGACCAATTGCCTTTTTACGTAGCCTAATAAATCAAATTGTTAATAAAAAGTTAATACCTTTGTAATCCACCAATTTATAGCCATGTTTGAAATTTTAAATCATTTTCAGAAAAAATTTAAACCGCTTACTAAAGAAGGTTTACGTTTTCAGGGTCTTTCGTTAATTGACGTAAAGCGCAAGAAGCATGTAATTATGATTTCGAAACCATTTGTTTTTGATAATCGTAAATTACCTAAAGTGTATGATGGGCTTGAAATTAAATCTAAAATTGAGGGTGATTTGCCTGAAGAATTTAAGGTTGATGCAAGAAGAGAATACATTTGGGCACCACAACGTTTTGAAAATTTTGTTGATCGTTGTTCGGATGAAATTCGTAAGAAATTTAAAAATCCGGAAATGAGTCGTAATGAAATGCTTGACGCACTTGCGTTTGGTAATTTTGATGCACATAAAAAGAAATGTACTGAACTATTGAATGAAGGCAAAATTCCGCCTCTTTCGTTAAACTAAAAGTGGTTTTATTATTTAATAGGGTTAAACTTTAATTCTACTTTTTGAACCAAAAAATCCTGCTTAACGGCGGGATTTTTTGTTTTTAAGATTTATACAGATTACGCAGATTTAGCCACTATGAATGTTGTTGTATTTGCGTTAGGGATTGTAACGGAAATCCTTTGCTGTAATCGGCAAAGATTGAAGTGTAAAGCCCAATGCATGTAACCATGCAAACGCGCAAAGAAAAAAAAGATAATATCAAAAAAAGTCCTCTTATATCAAGGAGGACTTTTTAATTTTAACGTATTATTTTGACTTGTTTTTTACTTAGCGTAAGCTGTAGCTCTTGTTTCTCTTATAACAGTAACCTTAACCTGACCCGGATAAGTCATTTCTGTTTGAATTTTTTGAGAGATTTCAAATGCCAATTTTTCAGATTGTTGATCAGTTACTTTATCGGCTGTAACCAATACACGTAATTCTCTTCCTGCCTGAATAGCATATGTTTTTTCAACACCAGGATATGATAAAGCAACGTTTTCTAAGTCTTTTAAGCGTTTCATATATTGTTCTGCCATCTCTCTGCGTGCACCCGGACGTGCACCGCTTATAGCGTCACAAATCTGAACAATGGGAGATAACATGGTAGTCATTTCTATCTCATCGTGGTGAGCTCCAATGGCATTACAAATTTCAGGTTTCTCTTTATATTTTTCGGCCAGTTTCATACCGTAAATAGCGTGAGGAAGTTCTAATTCTTCATCGGCTACTTTACCAATATCGTGTAATAAACCGGCGCGTTTTGCCATTTTAGGATCTAAGCCCATCTCGGCAGCCATAACCGCACATAGGTTTGCCACCTCTCTACTATGTTGTAATAAATTTTGTCCGTAAGACGAACGGTATTTCATTTTACCAACGTGACGCAATAACTCAGGATGCAAAGCATGAATTCCTAAATCGATACAAGTACGTTTACCAGTTTCAATAATTTCGTCTTCAATTTGTTTTTTAACTTTCTCAACAACTTCTTCAATACGAGCCGGGTGAATACGCCCATCTAAAGCCAATTGGTGCATAGCTAAACGAGCAATTTCACGACGAATAGGATCAAAACAAGAGAAAATAATTGCTTCAGGGGTATCATCAATAATCACTTCAACACCAGTAGCAGCTTCAAAAGCACGAATGTTACGACCTTCACGACCAATAATTCGACCTTTCATTTCATCGCCTTCAATATGGAAAACAGTAACTGAGTTCTCAACCGCATGCTCAGCTCCAACACGTTGTAAAGCCTGAATAACAATTTTTTTAGCTTCTTTATTGGCGTTAATTTTAGCCTCGTCCATGATGTCTTTTACAAAACTCATAGCCTCAGTTTTAGCTTCGCCTTTAATGGTTTCAATCAGTTGTTCTTTTGCTTCCGCGGCACGTAAACCAGAAATAGTTTCTAATTGCTGTACTTGTTTTATATGCGCTTTATCAACTTCTTCCTGCTTTTTACTAATAGCTTCTAACTGCTGAGTAACCTGCGCTTTAATTTTTTCGGCCTCCTGTTTAGCGCGGTCTGCTTCCTGCTGTTTGCGAACAGCTTCTTCGCCTTTTTTAATTAGATCAACTTCTTTTTGTTTAATACCATTCTCACGTTTTTGAATTTCGTTGTTTTTATCAGCAACTTGTTTATCGTGCTGCGTTTTTAACTGATGGAATTTTTCTTTTGCTTGAAGTATTTTTTCTTGCTTAATGGCTTCGTTTTTCAGCTCGGCTTCTTTTATAAGATTTTCTTTTTCTTGTACACCGCCTTTATTAAGGCGAGAATTTGCCAGGATAAACCCAACAACCAGTCCGCCTACTAAGGCTACTGATATAATAACTATTGCTAAAATTATGTTCATATATATTTAGTTTGTGGCTACAAACCAAACAATAGGTAAGATGGAAATGTGTTAAGAGCTTACTTTTTTAGCATGGTTTTCTACCATACTATTAAGTTCGTCTAAAAGCGTTTGTAAGCGATGAATCTCTGAGGCTTGCTGTTGCTTGGTTTTTAGAAGCTCGGTAACCATTTGCAGGCTAACCATGGCAAGTATGTCTCGTTTTTCTTTAACGGGATAATTTTTTTCAAATTCAGAAATATGTTCATTAATAAATGAAGCTGCCTGCTGAACCTGATCGTGGTTAGCTGCATCTAACTTTAGCTGATAATTTAATCCTGCTATTGTTATGGTTACCGAAGTATCGCTCATCATTTACTGTTTTTTATTCGCTTAACAACGCTATACACTTTTCAATTTCACGTATCAGTTCGTTTATAGCCTGTTTTGCCGCAGTTTTATCTTTTACCTGCAACATTAATGTTTGCGCTAATTTAATGTTTTTATTGGTATGCTCCAAATTATAAATAGCATTTTTTTGATTTTCAACTACTTGCGTAAGATTAGTTAAAGTTTCCGTAGCTGCATGTAAATCGGTTTCTGTTGTTTGATATAATGTTTCAAAGGTGTGTTTTTGCTCATTTAACAAATTAACCTGGCTCAACAATTTATCAATAAATGCTTCATCAGCTGTTTTTTCGGTAGTTGAATTTAACTGTTCTT
>CAIXZI010000312.1 GCA_903923915.1 uncultured Bacteroidota bacterium | reverse complement strand
TGCAAATGGGGGCTATTTGTGCTAATGCTTCGCAAAAAGATTGCGCGCTATTATATCAAACAGGAGAAAAATTAGGTATTGCATTTCAGTTAACGGATGATTATTTAGATGTGTTTGGAAACCCCGATCAAGTAGGTAAACAAGTAGGAGGCGATATTATTTCTAACAAAAAAACATGGTTACTTTTAAAAGCATTTGAGTTAGCCGATGCAAATCAGAAAAAAACTTTACAAGATTGGATTGAAAAAAAAGATTTTGATGCGATTGAAAAAGTACAGATAATAAAAGAAATTTTTACTACACTTAAATTAGAAGATTACTTAAAAGCCGAAATAGATTTTTATTATAACGAAGCAATTGTTCTTTTAAAATCATCTTCGGCGTCGCCCGAGAAAATAAATGTATTTACTTTATTTGCCCAAAGTTTAATGCAACGTACTAAGTAAAATGAAACAAGCTTCTAAAACCCCACCTGATTTTTATGACATGGTGTATCAAGTAGTTCGCCTTATTCCTAAAGGCAGGGTTACATCATACGGTTGTATTGCAAAATATTTAGGTGCTGCCGGTTCATCTCGTTTAGTAGGCTATGCTATGCATGGTGCTCATAATCAAAAACCTAAAGTGCCTGCACACCGTGTGGTTAATAGAGTTGGATTACTTACTGGCAAACATCATTTTGCTACTCCGTTTGAAATGCAAGAACTTTTAGAAAAAGAAAAAATAAAAGTTAAAGAGGATAAAATAATTGATTTTCAAAAATACTTTTGGGACCCTATGATTGAGTTGACTTTGTAGTATTTACTTTTCGTTCTGGATTAGCTTATCATTTTTATTTTTAATTGCATTTGCTGAATGCTAAAAAAGCATTTGGAGTGTGAAGCTTTTGTTGAAAGGCTCAACATGCTGCAAAACATTAAAAAAAATCTGTAACGCGAAGCCCAGGTGTGGTAACCTGCCGGAATACCTAAAGAAATAAAAATTAAGCCCTGTTTTTTATTCCGCTAACGATGCCTTTTATAGAATGTACATTAAGGGGTAGTTCTAAAAAAACGTGCACCATACTTAATAAAAATAATACCATAAACCCTAAGCGGAAGTCGATATAATAAAACACAACGGATACCATCCATAAAATGGCAATTACACCTAATCTACTTTTTGAAACCTCGTGCCATTTTATTACCGATGTTTTAGAAAACCAATTTAAGTAATGATACGTGTATGCAAAGGCAATAAAGCGCTGAATAGCAATAAAACCGGGCTTTTCAAAAATATCGTTACTGCCTTGTTTAAAATCAATATTAAAAACATTGGCTAACGATTGATTTAAAACACTAAAATATTTTTGTACATACCCTTTTTCTAATGATGAAAGTATTTCTGAATTTGGTATATGAATAAATACAAAACTTACTGCGCATAAAATAAAAACACCTAAAGAAATAAACCCAGTTAAGCTTTTTGTTTTAATGGCGCCTAGCAAAACAAATAATCCGGTAAATAAAAAAACATGTACTATAGTTGGTAAAAAAACACCAAAGGATAATATTAGCAACATAATTTTATCTACTTTAATTGCAATGGCTATAATTAAAACAAGTGCAGATACTATAAGCGATACACTATTTTGGCCTGAAAAAACCAAACATAAAGTGTAAACCACTACGCACATAATTAAACTTACCGAATAGTAGCGTAAAGCCGATTTTTCGTTGAACAGCGCAACGGTAAGTAAAAGTGCAACTACCACATAAGGCCATATTTGCATTTTTTGTTTGATAAAAAAATTCCGTTTATCAAGCCAGGATATTTCTGTTAAGTAGTGTAATGGACCTAACACCGCATACACAAATAAAAAAAGTTTAAACGGGATAATAAATGCAATTACCGTGCTTATAAGCATTAAAGCTATGTTGGTAAGGTTTATACCATTTTCTGTTGCAGTTATTTTTTGCAACAAACTCATTGTACAATTTTCATTTCATTTAAAAGATAACCTGCACCCGCATATTTATCAATTACAAATAATGTATAGCGCACATCTAAAGTAATGTTACGGCAAATGTTGGGGTTATACATAATATCACTCATGGTTCCTTCCCAAACTCTATCGTAGTTGGTGCCAATTAATTGTCCGTATGCGTTAAGTACCGGACTGCCGCTATTACCACCCGTTGTATGGTTTGTTGCCACAAACGACATGTGTAATGTGCCATCTTTATCTGCATATTTTCCATAATCTTTTTTGTTGTATAAATCTTTCATTTTAGGGAAAACAATAAACTCGTCATCATTTGGATTTTCTTTTTCCATCATACCATCTAATGTTGTAAAGTAGGTGTAAGCCACGCCATCTCTGGGTTTATAACCTTTTACTTTTCCGTAAGTAATACGCAGTGTAGAGTTTGCATCCGGATAAAATGTTTTGTCTTTGTACACTTTTGTAAGCTTATCTACATATTGTTTGTAAAGCGTATTTAGCTGTGCATCAATAGCGTTATATTGTGGAATTACACTTGCGTTGTAATAGGTTGCTATACTTTTCCAAAGTTTATAAACCATATCACTTTCTAAATCAGCTACAGAAGAGGATTTCAAAGCATTCAAATATTTATCTTTATTAATAAAAATACATTCGCTGTAAATTTTGTCCGCAATAACGTCATACTTATTTTGATTAATATCTAATAAAGAATCTAATGCAGGCACACGTAATTTTTTATCTACATTTTGCGCATACATTTCTAACATGGCTTTACAAATAGTTTTATCCATGGCTTTGTTATATGTTTTAAAAAAACGCTCATTGCTTTCTAATGTTTTAGTAAATTCTTTTTGCTTTTCTTCATCTCTTTTCCCTTTAAGTGAAGCAATAAATTTTTCGCCCGAACGAGCCGCCGCCAAGGCATTTACACCCAACAGGCATTCACTATAATAATCCATTTGCTTTTGATAGATGCGGTAGTTTGCATATAGAGAATGGAAATCAGAAAACACTTTATTAAATTTTTCTTTTTCTGTAGGATCAGATGAAAGTAGTTCTAAAAACTTTTTTTCAAATTCTATTTTCTTATTTACGGCATCAAACTTTTTTAAGCCCTGCATTTCGCCCATCCATTTTTTCCAATAGTTGGCAACCGACGCGTAGTTAGAAGCATACGCAATTCTTGTAGTATCGTTGGTTTTCATAAACTGATTCATAATGCCCAATCTTTTTTCGCGGAGCTTAACTTTAGTCGGGTCACTTTCGTTCATTGTTATATCAACAGCATCACTAAATAAATATTCCTGCGTGCGCCCCGGAAAACCATATACCATCGTAAAATCGCCTTCATTAACACCTTTCATAGAAATGGTTAACGATTTTTTGGGTTTGTACGGCACGTTATCTTTTGCAAATTCTGCAGGCTCATTATTTTTATCTGCGTAAATTCTAAATATCGAAAAATCACCCGTGTGGCGCGGCCACATCCAGTTATCAGTATCGCCACCAAACTTGCCAATAAAAGATGGAGGTGCACCAACTAAACGCACATCTTTAAAGGTTTGCGTTACAAATAAAATAAATTGGTTGCCGTAAAAAAAAGGGCGAGCAAACGCTTCATACTTAGTACCCTTTACAACATCTGAAGTAATTTGTTTTATGTTTTTTTGCTGCAATGCATCTAAATCTTTTTCGTTTAAAGCAGCTGTAGCTCCTGCATTTATTTGGTTTGTAATATCTTCAATGCGCACAATAATCATAGCTGTTAGGCCAGGGTTAGTAAGTTCTTCGCTGCCATTCATAGCCCAAAAACCATTGGTTAAATAATCTTTATCAACGCTGCTATGCGCCGCAATGGCTGAAAACCCACAGTGATGGTTAGTTAATATCAAGCCTTTATCAGAAATTATTTCGGCCGTGCATCCTCCACCAAATTGCACAATGGCATCTTTTAACGAAGTATTATTTACATCATAAATATCTTTGGCCGATAGTTTGCAGCCATTTTTCTTCATGTCTTTTTCGTTCAGTTGTTGTAATAAAAAAGGCAGCCACATACCTTCATCAGCAACAGCTTTTAAACAAGATGATATAATAATTAAAGCCAAAAAAATCTTCTTCATAATTTATAAAATTAAAATGCGTGCTAAAAATACTAAAAATTTGGGCGTTTCGGCGGGTTACCACCGTTGGGCTTTTTACTGCATATTCTCATCGATTATGCCTGCGGGTTTTCTGTTGCAACCCCTAACGCAAATACAACATTAACGTAACGTTATAGAGCCTCAACTAAAAAAATAATTTTAATTGTTTCGCTAAGTTCAACCTCGTTTACATTAATATTTAGAAACGAAGATTCAGCAGTATCATTTTTAGTCATCGCCGAACTAAATCTTACACGTGTCTCGCCAGCTGCATAAGTATTATACGAATTAGAAGCCACTTTATATTCAATATCTTTTGTTGTTTTTATTTTAAGTTTAGATGCGCCTGCAATTATGTTTGCTTTTTTAGTAGCATCTTGTATAGCTAATATTATAAGTTCATTGGTGGTTTTTTCTTGAATTTCATCCGAAATTTCTGTACCAAAATTAACGGTTACATTTTCCGTTTTTTCGTTAGAGAATTTTCCAAATAATTTGCTAAGTTTTTCTTTCTCTAATTTAAATTTTAAAACAATAGTTTGAGCAGCAACATATCCAATTTTTTTAGATTTTCCGTTTAAATAATCATAATCCTCGTTTAAATTATAATCCGCAATTTTTAATTGATCTTTTGTAAACCCTGCATTTACTAATTTATCTATTACCTGCTGTGTTTGTGTATTTAATTTGGTAAGAGCTACATTTTCTTCTTTATCCTTCCCTGTAATTGAAAAAGAAATCATGGCTACATCAGGGTTAACTTTTTTTGTTGCCTCACCCAATAAAGAAATTGTTTGTTCTACACTTGTATTTTGTGCAAATGATATAAAAACCATTAATAAACTAAAACCAAAAAATATATTCTTAATCATGTTGTTTGTTTTTAAAATAAAAAAATCCCCCTCAAAATTCTGTGAAGGGGATTTTATAAAACGAATAAAATT
Source organism: uncultured Bacteroidota bacterium (assembly GCA_903923915.1). Lineage (GTDB taxonomy): Bacteria > Bacteroidota > Bacteroidia > B-17B0 > Aurantibacillaceae > PALSA-968. The sequence goes on along the minus strand of CAIXZI010000312.1, from coordinate 1,521 downwards.
ATTTATCTAAAGTGCCGCGTAAAGCTTGTTCTCTTTCGATAGATTCAAATAAAGATTTAAAGTTGCCTGCTCCAAAACCTTTAGCACCATGGCGTTCAATTACTTCAAAAAACAGGGTTGGCCTGTCTTCTACCGGTTTTGTAAATATTTGCAACAAATATCCATCTTCATCACAATCAATTAAAATGCCTTCTTTGGCAAGCAAATCAATATCTTCTTTTACATTTGGAATGCGCACCTTAACATCATCATAATATGTTTTTGGCGGCGCAGATAAAAACTCAACCCCACGAGATTTTAAATCACGAACGGTAGCTAATATATCATCTGTTGCAACAGCAATATGCTGTACACCCGACCCTTCATAAAAGTCAATATATTCTTCAATTTGCGATTTCTTTTTTCCTTCAGCAGGTTCGTTTATCGGAAATTTAATTCTTCCGTTTCCGTTAGCCATAACCTTACTCATCAAAGCGCTGTATTCAGTATGAATTTGTTTATCATCAAACGTAAGTAAGTTTATAAAACCCATTACTTTTTGATACCATTCTACCCAAATGTTCATCTCGTTCCAACCCACGTTACCAACCATGTGGTCTATGTATTTCAGCCCTGATGATTTAGGGTTATAATCACTTTTCCATTCTTTGTAGCCCGGTAAAAACAAACCGTTATAATTTTTACGTTCAACAAACATGTGTACGGTTTCGCCATAGGTATAAATACCACTACGAACCACCTCGCCATGTTCATCCTTCTCAACCGTTGGCTCCATAAAAGGCTTTGCACCACGTTTAACCGTTTCGTTAAAAGAAGCAGTAGCATCATCAACCCAAAGCGCAACTACTTTAACTGCATCGCCATGCTTAGCAATGTGCTGATTAATTGGGTGCTTTGAATTAAGCGGAGATGTTAGCACCAAACGTATTTTATCTTGTTTTAAAACGTAAGAGGCTGTTTGTTTGTTGCCGGTTTCTAAGCCGCTGTATGCATAGCTTTGAAACCCAAATGCTGTTTTATAATAATGTGCTGCTTGTTTGGCGTTACCAACATAAAACTCAACGTAATCGGTTCCGTTAAGTGGTAAAAAATCGCCGGCTTCTTTATAAATTTTTTCTAATGTATGTGCAATGTTTTTTGTTTCCATGATGTGCAATTTTAATTTAATGATTTTAGATTTATAGAATTAGTATTACTTTAAATCATCAATTTATCAAATTCTTTAATTCAATAAATCAATAATTCTATACTTGTGAAATATTCCACATAGCCATAGCCGATGCGCGTGTATTGAAGGTAAAAATCATTTGCACTAAAATACAATTTTTTATGGGATGATTAAATTATTTGTTTGTTAAACATTTGGGCGTTCCGGTTGATTTAGCTAATCGTTTTAGTTTTTTATTTTGGTTTAGCTGTATGCTTAGTGAAAAACTAAGCATTTCAACGGCGGGCTTTACACTTCAATCTTTGCCGATTACAGCAAAGGATTTTTGTTTCAATCCCTAACGCAAACTACAT
>CAIXZI010000311.1 GCA_903923915.1 uncultured Bacteroidota bacterium | reverse complement strand
TTCTTCGTGTATCAATTGAAATAGCTTTTCGATAAAGTCTTTGGTTAAATTTTGTTTAAGCCCCCATTCGGTGCGACTTTTCAACATCTGCATCCATCTTTCTAATTGAAAGGCAGTAATGTGATTTTGTTGTTTTTCGCCGGCAATTTTTTCTACCAAATGCAACCTTTCTTTTATCAAAGAAATTATTTCGGTATCAATTTTATCAATATTGTTGCGAATAAAATTTAATTGCTCGTTAAATGCCGGGTTAGCGGTAGATTTTTCTTTTATCTGTAAATTATTCAATAACTCGTTCAGTTCAAAAGGCGTAATTTGTTGCTCTTTATCGCTCAAAGCCTCATTGGGGTTGATGTGTGTTTCAATCATCAAACCATTCATGCCAAGATCTAACGCGTTCTGAGCTATATCAAAAACCAAATCCCTACGACCGCTTATGTGGCTTGGGTCGCAGATAATAGGCATATCAGGAAAGTTTACTTTAAGCTCAATAGGTATTTGCCAAAGCGGCGTATTTCTAAATGTATTTTTTGCCGATGTGTGAAAACCCCTGTGTATAGCAGCAACCTGGATAACACCACTATTTAAAATACGTTCAATAGCGCCAATCCATAATTGTAAATCGGGATGAATTGGGTTTTTTATCATCACCCTGCAATCTACACCCTGCAAGGCCTCAGCAAGTTCTTGAACCGAAAACGGATTAGCCGTTGTGCGTGCTCCAATCCAAAAAAAGTTAATGTTGTGTTTAAGTGCTGCTTCAATATGCTCTGGTTGTGCAACTTCAATAGCTACGGGTAAATTATATGTTGATTGTACTTCTTGCAACCAGGGTAAAGCCTGTACGCCCATGCCTTCAAAGCCTCCGGGGCGTGTGCGTGGTTTCCAAACACCTGCTCTGTAAGCGTGTACTTTTCCGGTGGCTGCAATTTGTTTAGCTGTTTCTAAAACTTGTTCGCGGCTTTCTGCACTACACGGTCCTGCAATTACGCAGCACGATTTATCTAAAAAATTAATGGATGAATTCATTTTCTTATACAAAGATAAAGAATTTGAAATTACCTATCTTTGTTATTTAAAATGAAGTTTTTAGTTGGAATTATATTACCATTGTCTATATGCGCATTACCAGTTATATTGTTTTATTGGTTAGTAAAACTTCGATTTCAGAATAAGCACAAAATACCAATTTTAATTATTGGACTATTTTCATTTTTATTAGGAATACTAACTCCATTGTTTTCCATTGGTATTTATCAGTTCTTTGAACAATATTATTCTACTGAAAGAATAGTTTGTTCATCTGGCTCTTCTTTGTTTTTTATGGTAGGATATGGAATAACTTTTTGTATTATTCCTTTTACGATCGTAAAATATTCTGATTATAAAGCATCTTTTAAAAAGAATAATAACCCTACGTAGTTTTGAATATTACTTTTGTAAAAAATTTATTGTGAAGATTTACAAAAACCTGACTGATTCCATCGTTAAAACGCTAGAAAGTATTTTTAATGAAAACCGATATGCTACTAAAGCCATTGAATATTTATTTAAAGAACAAACCAAGTGGGGCGCGCGCGACAGACGTTTTGTAGCCGAAACAATTTATGATGTGGTACGTCAATATCGTTTGCTAAATGAGCTAAGTGGCAACAAAAACAACTGGCATCATATTGTTGGGGTTTATCTTTTATTACGCGGCCATCATTTGCCGGCTTGGGAAGAATTTGCCGGAATTCATCAAAAACATCTTCAGCAAAAAATTAGTGAGATACAAGGTAATCGTGCCATTTTTCAATCTATACCCGATTGGATGGATGAACTTGGCTTTGCAGAACTTTCGTTTAAATGGAATAAAGAAATTGAAGCCCTTAACAATCAAGCTGCCGTGGTGTTACGAACCAACACACTTAAAACAACAACCCGAAATTTACAAACACAATTAAGCAAAGAAGGCATTGAAACTGAGAATATTAAGGATAGCGATGCGCTTATTTTAAAGGAAAGAAAGAACATTTTTACATCGCCTTTGTTTAAGCAAGGCATGTTTGAAATTCAGGATGCATCATCTCAATTAGTCGCAACTTTTTTACGTCCAGAAGCAGGTATGACCATCATAGATGCCTGTGCAGGTGCAGGAGGCAAGACATTGCATATTTCGGCACTTACTTTAAACAAAAGTAAAGTTATTGCCATGGATATTGAAGAAAAAAAATTAACTGAACTTCAAAAGCGTGCCACCAGAGCAGGAGCAAAAATTGATTCTAAATTAATTTCTTCGCCAAAAACAATTGCCGATTTAAACAAAACTGCCGACCGACTTTTATTGGATGTGCCTTGTAGTGGCCTAGGTGTTTTAAAAAGAAACCCTGATGCTAAATGGAAATTAAGTTTAGAGCGAATTAACGAATTGAAAAAAATTCAGCAGCAAATTTTACAAGATTATACGTGTATGTTAAAAGTGGGTGGCCTTATGGTATATGCTACTTGCAGTATTTTACCATCTGAGAATAATTTGCAGGTTGAGACCTTTTTAGCCAACAATAAAAACTTCTCTTTTATAGAAGATAAAACCATTTATCCATCTGAAGGGTTTGACGGTTTTTACATGTGTTTGATGCAGCGTGTAGGATAATCAAGGGTTTGGAGGGAGATTTAAGAAAAAGGGTGCTGGCCTTGTTTTTTAGGAATTTTTTTTATATTTGTGTTAAATAATTTAACATCAAGTATGAATAAGACTACTATTCTAGCCCTTTCATTTTTTTGCCTTTTTTTTCGTAATCAAATTGATGCTCAAAATGACCAAACCATAAAAGCCAATCAAGGGTTTAATCTGCATGGAAGAATTGGTTTTGGCAACTTAAAAAAGTTCGATAGGAAAACACTTACTAAAACACTTTCATACAATCAGATTGTTGAACAGACAACCTTTTTTAAAGGAGATACGTTAGATGGGTATGATTTTACTGCTCATCTTAATGAAGCAATACCTAAATATAAAATTTTCTCTGAGTTAAGGGTAATTATGTTTAGAAGTGAGGTAGCTTTTATAAAGAAAAAGTATAATATTAGTAAATTACCTTATGAAATTGATCGAGAAAATGCAAGATTAATTAACCAACCTCCCACTGTACAGGCAAGTTCTTGTAATAATGTGGATTTTGAAAATGGAGATTTTAGTAACTGGACCGGTCAAGTGGGATATAACGATAATTCGGCTGGACCATTAACCATTTCTTCTACAGGTATCTCAACTTCTGGTATAAATTCTGATATTTTTCAATGTTCATATCATACATTAGTTACGGCAGCGGCGGCAAATGATCCTTATGGTGCTTTTTCTCCGCTTGATGCAGGTGGAGGAACTTACGCTGTACGTTTAGGTGGAGAGGATGTTAATGAATGGGACGGTTCGGATTGCACAGACTATAACTCTTGTACCGGTTTAGATCCTTCAGGAGGGTCTAACGGAGAATCTTTATATCAATCTTTTACGGTTGCTGCGGGCAGTACATTGTTTTCATTTAAATACGCGGCTGTTCTTAATGATGGAGGGCATGGTCCGGGTGAACAGCCTTATTTTGGTATTCAGGTTTTTGATCATACAGGAGCATTAATTAGTTGTTTGTCACAAACTGTTGAGTTGGTTTCCGGTGTAGCCCCTCCGGGCGGAGCTTTAACTACCAATTTTGGAGGTTATGATGATTGTGGTTTTGATCCGGTTTACGTAATTCCATGGCAGTCAAGCAGTATTAACCTTTCGGGTTATGTTGGACAAACAATAAAAGTTGTTTTTACGGCAGCGGGTTGTAATGCAGGAGCACACTTCGGGTATGCATATTTTGATGCGGCTTGTAATATACCTGCTGCAATAACTACATCAAATAGCTCACCTTGTGTAGGTTCATCGGTTACTTTAACAGCACCCCCACAACCGGGCCAAACATTTACTTGGGCGGGTCCGGGTATTGTATCTCATAGCGGAAACACAGCTGTAGTTAACGCAAGTGGAACATATACAGTAACTGTTGGAACTGCACCTTGTTCTTATAGTTTAACACTACCTGTTACTTTTGTTGCCACACCTACTATTACCGTTAATCCAACTTACACTACTTGTCTAAACTCACCAGTTACTTTTTCTGCAAGCGGAGCTACTACTTACACTTGGAGCCCTTCTACTTATTTGTCAAGCGCTAACAGTGCAACACCTACCGCAACACCAACCGCAACTACTACCACAATTTATACTGTTACTGGAACAACGAGTAGTTGTGTGAGTGCTGCAAAAACAGTTACACTAACGGTAAATCCAAAGCCAACTGTAACGGTAAACAGTCCAACAGTATGTTCGGGTTCATCAACAAACTTAACAGCAGCAGGTGCATCGACATATAGCTGGAACACAGGCTCTACAGCTAATCCATTAAGTGTAACACCGGGCGCAACATCATATACCGTAACCGGAACAAGTGCCGTAGGTTGTACCAATACAGCCGTATCAACGGTAACAGTTGTTGCTTTGCCAACCGTAACGGTAAATAGTCCAACGGTATGTTCGGGATCTTCCATAAATTTAACGGCTGCAGGTGCTTCCACTTATAGTTGGAATACAGGTTCAACAGCTAACCCATTAAGTGTAACGCCGGGCGCAACTTCTTATACAGTAACCGGAACGGCAGCAACAAGCTGTACCAACTCAGCAGTATCAACCTTAACGGTTATTGCAAAGCCTACTGTTACCGTAAATAGCCCTACAGTTTGTACAGGATCTTCTGTAAATTTAACAGCAGCCGGTGCTTCCACTTATTCGTGGAATACAGGTTCAACTGCTAATCCATTAAGTGTAACACCGGGTGCAACTTCTTATACCGTAACAGGTACAAGTGCTGTTGGTTGTACTAATACAGCCGTATCAACGGTAACGGTTGTTGCAAAACCAACATTAACACTAACACCTAGTCCTGCTACGATATGCGCAGGAGCAAGTAGCACGTTAACTGCAAGCGGAGGAAGTACCTATACTTGGACAGCCCCTGCTGGCGGAGGCTTATCAGCAGCTACAGGCGTATCAGTTACTGCAACACCAACGGTGCCATCCGGAACTTTGACTTATACTTTAACGGGTACGGCTGCAAGTTCATGTACAAATACAACTACAGGCTCTCTTGTTGTAAACCCTTTACCAAGTTATACTTTAACAGGAAATGCTTATACCATGTGTAATGGAGGATCTACAACTTTTACGGTTAATGCCGGTACGGGCGCTACTTATACCTGGACTCCTTCGGCTACATTAACTAACCCTAATACAGCTAACCCTACTGCAAGTCCTACTACAAGTACAATTTATAGCGTTGTAGCAACAAACACACTTGGTTGTACCAATGGGGTTGCAGCAACAGTAACGTTAAATGTAAACCCGGCACCAACCTTAACTTTAACGGCAAATTCGTTTACCGTTTGTAATGGAACTTCTCAAACCTTTACCGTAGCCGGAGCTAGCAGTTATACCTGGACTCCTGCGGCAACGTTAACAGGCCCCTTTACGGCTAATCCAATAGCCAACGCATCTACTACCACAATTTATACAGTTGGTGGAACCGCTAGTGGTTGTGCTCCAAGTCCGCCTTTAACACTTACTTTAACGGTAAATCCGTTACCAACATATTCGCTTGCAGCAAACTCATACACAATATGTAATGGGGCTTCTCAAACTTTTAGTGTAAGTGGAACCAGCAGTAGTTATACCTGGACACCTGCGGCAACTTTAAGTGGTGCTAATACAGCATCTCCAACAGCTAATCCAACAACAACAACGGTTTATAGTGTGATAGGTACAAACAGCCTTAGTTGTGTAAATCCTACTGCGGCAACAGTTACATTAACTGTAAATCAATTACCAACTTTAACAGTTACACCAGCTCCTACCGGAACAGTTTGTTCTGCATCAGATGCAACATTAACCGCATCGGGTGCAAGTACCTATACCTGGAGTAGCGGTCCAACAACTTCTACCGTAAGTTTAAGTGGAGTAAATTCAGGAACAACAACAGTTACCAATACTATTAGTGTGGTAGGAACTGATGCTGTTAATTGTACTAATAGCACAACATATACGTTAACTGTATCGCCAACACCAACTATTACATTAACTTCTTCTACATATACAATTTGTTCTGGAAGCAGCACCAGTTTTAGCGTAAATACAGCAGCTGGTTCTTATTCTTGGGCGGCTCCTGGCGGAGGTAATATTATCGGTGGAGGTGCAACAGCTACACCAACGGTAACGGCTACTAATGCAACAACGGTTGCAGCAACTCAGGTATATACCGTAACAGCAACTTTAGGTGCTTGTACCAGTGTGGCTCAAACAGTAACATTAACGGTAAACCCATTACCAATTATAGCTATAGTGCCTACCAGTACCGCAATTTGTTCGGATGGAGGAAGTTCTACATTAACAGCAACAGGTGGTAACACTTATATATGGACTCCGGCAGGTACATTAAGTGCTTCAACGGGCTCGGTAGTAACAGCTATACCAACAGACACTACAACACCTACAGTTTATACCGTTACCGGAACGGATGCAAACAGTTGTGTTAACACGAATACGGTAAGTATAACGGTAAACCAAACACCCACCGTAACGGTATTGGGTGGTGGAGGAAACTCTCAGGTAATTTGTGGTGGTGGCATTGTAAATACAAGTGTTACGGGAATAACATTTAGTGTTACCCCATCTGGTTCAATTACTTGGACAAACGATAATGCTAACATTGGCTTAGCCACCTCAGGTAATGGTAACATAGCCACATATCCGGCACCAACTGTTACTGCACCAACAATTGGTGTAATTACAGCTAATGCATTGGCGGCTTCAGGTTGTGCATCAACAAGTAACACGCAATTAATTTATACGGTTACTATTAATCCAATACCAAGTGTAATAACACCAACTATTAATCCTGCGGGTTGCGGATTAAGCGATGGAACTATTGTTGGTGCAAGTGGAACAGGTGCAAGCGGAAACTATTCGTATTCATGGAACGGTGGACCTTTTGTTGCAGACTCATCATTAATAGATTCTGCAGGAACTTATCCTTTACAAGTAAAAGATAATGTTACTGGATGTATTTCATCTCAAAACTTTACTATACCAAATGCAGGAGCACCTGCACCACCAATAGTAACGCCAAGTACAACGGTTGCTTGCGTTGGAGATGTTGTGGTTTTATCTGCACCTCATGTAAACGGAACAACGTATAATTGGACCGAAGCAAATGGTACTGCGGGCTCAGGTGACACTTATACGGTAACTGCCGTTCCTGCTTCTCCAAACCCATATACAATAGGTGTAACAGCAACAGCCAATAATTGTAAAGGTGCGGCAAATACAACCAGTATTACAGTAAATCAGTTGCCAACACCGGCTATAAGTAATTCAACTGCGCAAATTTGTAACCTAACGTCAACTACATTAACGGTTACACCAAATGCGGGTGGTTATTCGTATCAGTGGGGTAATAGCAGTGGTGTTATTACAGGTGCAATAGGCGATGCTTTAACTGTATCTGCTGCCGGAGTTTATTCTGTAACGGTAACCAATACGGTAACGGGTTGTCAGGCAACAACATCTGCTAACGGTACAATAACGGTTAATAGTTTACCTGTTATTGATACTACAAATGTGGGTGTTACGCAATCTAACTGTAGTACACCTACAGGAGGCATAACTAATGTAACTTATACTGTTAACGGTACAGGTACTTACGTTTGGACAGATAATGCAACCGGAAACGTAGTAGGAACTAATAGCCCAACATTAAGCAATGTGCCTGCTGGAAATTACTGTGTACAAGTTACAGACGCTAATACATGCGTTAAGAAATTCTGTTCTATTGCAGTTACTAATGCTGGTGCGCCTTCTCAACCGGTATTAACTTTAGCCGGAAACGATACAACCTATTGTCAGGGTGATGCTCTGCAAACATTAACAGTTACCGTAAATAGCGGAACGGTAACACCAACCGTAAATTGGTATAGTGATGCAGCACTTACAAATGTTATTGCGGCAAATTCAAGCACATATACTCCGGCTGGTATTCCTCTTGGAACACCGACTACGATTTATGTAGCTGCTACATCTAATGGATGTATTAGTACCGGCAGACCTATTACAATTACTATTAATCCTGCACCTACAGCGCCGGTTATAACAAATACCACAACAAGTTATACATATTGTCAAAATCAATCTCCTGCGCCTGTTAGTGTAAATACAGGAACAGCTACACCGGTTTGGTATAGTAATAGTGGCGGTACAACTCATTATTATTCAACTTCAAATCCATTAACGCCTCCGGTAATAATAGGTACTACAATTTACACAGTTGTAGATTCTATTAGTAGTACGGGATGTAAAAATACTAGTGTTGCTTCTAGTACATCAACTGTAAGTGTTACATTTAATCCAACGCCTAATGCACCAACAGTAAGCACTACAAGTTATACGTATTGCCAAGGCGATGTAATACAACCTATTAGTGCAACTACAAACCCTGTTGGAGATAATGTGGTATGGTACAGTGGTTCAACATTTGTTTCAAATCAAAATCCATTTACGCCTAATGTATCAGCAACTGCAGGGACATTCAACTATGTAGCCTACGACAGTAGTGCGGCAGGTTGTTTAAGTGCAGCATCCGCACAAACCGTAACGGTTACTGTTAATGCAACACCAACTGCACCGGTAATAACCAGTAATCCTGTAAATCCAACGTATTGTCAGGGTGTAAGTTATAATCCAATAACTGCAACCGGAAATGGCGGAAACATTGCCTGGTATATAAATGGAGTTTATGTAACCAACACAAGCAGCTCTCCTGCATCATATACACCTCCAGCAATAACCCCTCCGGGTGTTTATGTAATAGGTTTAAAAGATTCTACCAATTCGGGTTGTGTTAACGCAGGCGCTTCTACTACATTAACACTAACCATTAATGCTGCACCAACTGTTAACATTAGCAATGTATCTTTAGATAGTGCGAAATGCGGATTATCTACCGGTGGCGTTAATGGCATTACCATAGTTGGCGGCACACCAAATTATACCTATCAATGGTATGATGCCAATGGAGCCGTTGCAGGAGCAACATCAGTAACGCTTAGTAATGTTTCAATAGGTAATTATACTTTACAGGTAACTGATGCAAATGGCTGTATGGCTAATGGAGCGAGTGGCGTAACTACCTTTAGTGTTCCGGCTTCTACCGCAGTTCACGCACAGTTTAGCACGAATCCAAGTCCGGCAACAGGTACTTTGCCATTGGCTATTACATTTAGTAATACATCAAGCGGAGCAAGTAATTACATTTGGTCTTTTGGGGATGCAGCTAATACAATGGCTACCGCTACAAATGCAAACTTTACATACACTAGTATAGGCACATATACAGCAACACTTGTGGCTATTAACGGTACGTGTGCAGATACGGCTCGTATTGTAATTGTTGCAGAAGTGCCAACTACTATAAGTGTTCCAAATATATTTTCGCCTAACGGAGATGGTGTTAACGACGAGTTTTTTATTATCAACACAGGTATGCGTAGTATGAATTGCGATATCTTTAACCGTTGGGGCCAATTATTATGGACCTTAACCGCACCTAATCAATCATGGGATGGTAAGTTGATTAATGGTGATAAAGCACCTGAAGGCACGTACATGTATATATTACAAGCACAAGGACTGGACGGTAAAACCTATAACCAACAAGGTACAGTTACTTTAGTACGATAATAAATTTTTAATCTATGAGAAAAATCCTCGAAATAATTTCGGGGATTTTTTTTGATGTTAATGTTGATTTGCGTTAGGGATTGAAGGGAAACCCTTTTGTGAAATGCTTTTTCAGCATTCTGCAAAATCTAAATAAAACAATAAAAACGATTTGCTAAATCGAAAAAGATTGAACCAAAAAGCCCGACAGCGCAATTCGACAAGCTCAGTGTGACAGCACCGTAACGCCCAAATTAATAAGCAAAAATTAGCCGTTTGTCTAAGTTTATTTTATGGTTTATTTTTTATACTTATATTCGTAACTATTGCATTGATATATTAAATGTTGAAGAAAGAATTACTTCTTGAAATAAAAAATTTAGTAGTTGAGTTTAAAACCGAAAGCGAAAAAGTAAAAGCGGTTAACGATATTTCTTTTACCCTAAGGCAAGGCGAAACTATTGGTATTGTTGGAGAATCCGGCTCGGGTAAATCCGTTAGTGCTTTATCTGCCATGGGTTTAATACCAAGCCCTCCAGGAAGAATTCGCTCGGGCGAAATAATTTATCATTCAAAAAGTAAAGGTGTAGTTGACTTAACTAAGCTTTCTGCAAGCGAAATGAGAGAATTACGTGGTAATGAACTTGCCATGATTTTTCAGGAACCCATGACCTCGCTTAACCCCGTTATTACTTGCGGCAACCAGGTAATGGAAGCGATTATGCTTCACCAAAAAAGTAGTAAAAAAGAAGCGCAGGAAAGAACTTTAGAGTTATTTAAAAAAGTAAAACTTCCTCGTCCTGAACAAATTATAGATTCTTACCCGCATCAAATATCAGGCGGACAAAAGCAACGGGTAATGATAGCCATGGCTATGAGTTGCAACCCCAGTGTGCTTATTGCTGATGAACCAACTACTGCACTTGATGTTACGGTACAAAAAACTATACTCGATTTAATGCTTGATTTGCAACGCGAGCAAAACATGGGCATTTTATTTATCACGCACGATTTAGGTGTTATTGCCGAGCTTGCCGATAAAGTGGTGGTAATGTACAAAGGTAAAATTGTAGAGCAAGGTTCTGTAATGGATATTTTTAGTAACCCGCAACACCCTTATACTAAAGGCCTTTTGGCTTGTCGCCCACCGTTAGATAAACGTTTGCAACACCTGCCAACCATAACAGATTTTATGGAAGTAGATAGCAAAGGTGAAATTATTGAAAAAGAGCAAACCATACAGGAAGCTATACACAATGCTGTTGTTACACTTGATGAAAGAGAAAAATGGCATGCAGAATTATATAATCGTCCGAAAGTATTAGAAGTAAAAAATTTAAAAACATACTTCCCTATAAATAAAAGTTTATTTGGCAAAGCAACCGAGTTTGTTAAAGCTGTTGATGATGTTAGTTTTGATGTGTACGAAGGCGAAACGCTTGGCTTAGTTGGCGAATCAGGTTGTGGTAAAACAACGTTAGGCAGAACTATTTTACGTTTAGTTGAACCAACCAGTGGAATTATCTCTTACAAAAAACATGATATTACCAATGTTTCTGATAAAGAATTACGTGCGCTGAGAAGCGATATGCAGATTATTTTTCAAGATCCTTACTCATCTTTAAATCCGCAAATTACCATTGGCGAAGCTATTATGGAACCCATGAAAGTGCATGGTTTGTATAATAATGACAGAGAGCGTAAGGATAAAGCCATGGATTTGATTAAGCGTGTAAGCATGACCGAGCAACAGTTTTATCGCTATCCACATGAGTTTAGTGGCGGACAAAGACAACGTGTTTGTATTGCGCGTGCTCTTGCTCTTAACCCGCATTTTATTATTTGTGATGAGTCGGTTTCTGCGCTTGATGTATCCGTTCAGGCACAGGTTCTAAATCTTTTAAATGATTTAAAGAAGGAATTTAAGTTTACTTATATATTTATTTCGCATGATTTAAGTGTGGTTAAATTTATGAGCGATAGAATGATTGTAATGAACAAGGGTAGGATAGAGGAGATGGGCAATGCTGATGATATTTGCAACAATCCGCAAAGCGAGTACACACAAAAATTAATCAACTCTATTCCAAAAGGAAGATTAGAAGACATTAGAAGTTCTATTGATAAAAAAAAAGAATTGACGGTTTAGATGGCGTTTAAAGTTTATACCAAAACCGGCGATAAGGGCCAGACTTCTTTAATAGGAGGAACGCGTTTGCCTAAACACCACATACGTATTGAAGCTTACGGTACAGTTGATGAATTGAATAGCTGGATTGGTTTATTGCGCGACCAAGCT
>CAIXZI010000310.1 GCA_903923915.1 uncultured Bacteroidota bacterium | reverse complement strand
TGGCACGTCTGCCGCATCAGCTCCACTAGCACGCGGCCCATGGTGTAACGCGGATTGATTTCGACGACCGGCTTGAGCTTCACCGTGCCATCCGCCGACCGATAAACGAAAGCGTCAATACCAATGGGCCCGACAAAATCCGCTGCGCGCAACTCCGCTTCCAGTTTGGCGTGTAGGCTAAGGTGGTACGCGGACTAATTACATTTTGGTTATTAAATGTCCAGTAATTGCTACGCACACCAACTGTCCAGGTTAGGTTAGAGGTGTCTTTTAAATTTTTATCTAACACATATTCTGCATAACCCATGCCACGCGTGGTGTTTAAATTTGTTTGCGATTTTAATACATAAGGTAAATCTACACTTTGCGGATTACCTTGCGGAATGCTGTATCCGGCAGAATCTAAATAATTCCACTCGCTCATTTTGTTTGAAATTATTTCTTGCTGAATGCGTGCTCCCCACAAAAATGTTTGATGCCTTTTTTGGTATTTCCCTTTATGTTCAGCATTTAAAATAGTAGCGTTTAAATAATCTCTTCCATGATTTATATAGGTTCCAATGCCTAGGTTATAAGCCGCTCCACCAAAATTAGCGCTTCCAAAATCGTTATTTAATTGATTGATATAATACTGTGCCTGTTCGGTAAATGTTTGCGTTTCATTATCGCGATAAGCAGATGTAATAAACTTTAACGACAGACTATCTTTAGGTTTATAAGTTGCCGAAATAGAACCAAAATAGGTTTTGTAATCGCTAATTTCCTGTCCGTCAAAATATACATTAAAGCTCAACGCGTTTTGAAATGTACCAAAGGTTGTTTGTCTGTCGGTTGGCACTACCAGGTATTTATTATCAGATATCATCGCCAAACATTCTATCATAAACTTTGGCGAAATATCAAAGGTTAAATGCGCCTGTACATCATAAAAACTGGGCTTGTATTCTCCTTTAGTATCTAATGTTTTTAACACGTATTGTGTGTTACGATAACGTGCGCCTATTTGCCACGAGAAAAGTTTGTTTTTAGTAACATCTTCTACACTAACGCTTCCGCCCAATAAACCACCTGCAATAGAGGCAGCAAACTCACGCGGTTTGCGATATTGTACATCTAATACTGACGACATTTTATCGCCATACTTAGCTTCAAATCCGCCCGAAGAAAAATTTACACTCGATACCATATCAGGGTTTGGAAAGCTTAAACCTACTTGTTGCCCTGTAGCCGCTAAAAACGGACGAAATATTTCAACATCATTTACATAAACTAAATTCTCATCAAAACTTCCACCGCGCACAGAATAAGTAGAGCTTAACTCATTACTACTTTGCACGCCCAAACCTTGCGATAATATTATTTTACTTATATCAGGCGTTGGCCCGGCCAGTTTAAAATAATCTTTAGGCTGTATGTAAACCATATCCTGCTTACGATTTTCGCCAACAACGGTTACATCTTCAATGGCATTTTTAAAAATCATTTTAGGATTAAGCGTAATTTTTTCATCCGGTTTGGCTGTAATTTTCGCGTTGCTAATTTTATAACTCAGATTAATAAAATCTACTTCAACTTCTTTATTGGCAGGTATTGTAATTTGATATTTCCCTTCGGCATCGGTAAAAATAGGGGCTGTGTGCCCATCGGCAGTAACAACCTGCACATCTTGTATGGCGTCATTATTTTCATCAACCACCTTACCGCTAACAATAGCCGTTTGCGCATGTAGTGTAGAAATAAATACCACACAAAAAACAAATAATATTTTAATGAATTTGGTCTGCAAAGGTTAATTAACGCACATAAGCTACAAATATTGCATTTTTTTATGAAACCATTGTTTTGTTAGCAATTAAAAAGAACTTAAAGATAATGTTTATTGTCTGTTTACAATTGCTTTTTACTTTTACGCATGATTACAAAAGACGTACCTAAAAAATTATTTCTGTTAGATGCTTATGCACTTATTTATCGTGCTTTTTTTGCATTTAGCAGCAATCCTCGTATCAATTCTCAAGGATTAAACACATCAGCCATATTTGGTTTTACCAACACACTTTTAGAAGTTTTAAATAAAGAAAAACCTACGCATTTGGCTGTGGTGTTCGATTTATCGGGCCCTACACATCGTCATATAGAATTTGAAGCATATAAAGCGCATCGCGAAGAAATGCCCGATGATTTGAAAAAATCTATTCCTTATATCTTTAAATTACTGGAAGGGTTTAATATACCTGCTCTATCATTTCAAGGTTTTGAGGCTGATGATGTAATTGGTTCTTTAGTTATGCAGGCCGAAAAGAAAGGATTTACAACCTACATGATGACGCCCGATAAAGATTACGGACAGTTAGTTGATGAAAACACATTTATATATAAGCCTGCGCGCTTAGGCAATGGTGCCGAAATTTTGGGCGTTGCAGAAATTTGCGCCAAATGGCAAATTAAAAATGTTGCTCAGTTAATTGATATACTTGGTTTAATGGGCGATACGGCCGATAATATTCCGGGCATACCGGGAGTAGGAGAGAAGACGGCTATTCAATTAATTAAAGATTATGATTCGATTGATAATTTATATTTAAATACCGATAAACTAAAAGGCAAACTAAAAGAAAAAGTAGAACTTAATAAAGATAAAGCTCTAATGTCTAGGAGTTTAGCTACAATTGTACTTGACATACCAATTGAATTGCATGATGAAGAATTAATACGTAAAGAAATTAATAGAGATGCTTTACGCGAAGTTTTTAAAGAACTTGAGTTTAGAGCTATTGCACAAAAAGTTTTAGGCGAAGATGTTACAGGTGGAGTTGTAGAACAATGGCAAGGAAGTAAGCCTGCTGCAGTCACTCCGCCTGCGGCAAAAAAAGCAAACTCTGCACAAACAGATATGTTTGCTACTGATGAAGAAACTATTGTTAGCGAAGAAGAAACCGAGGCTCCTAAAAACTTTAAAACCGCTGCTGATACTGCACATCAATATTTTTTGATAGATACAAAGGAGAAACGTGCTGAATTAATTAACTTATTAAATCAATCGACTGAATTTTGTTTTGATAGTGAGACTACCGCGCTTAATACCTTTGAAGCTGAAATTGTTGGGTTATCCTTTGCTATAAAGCCTTTCGAGGCATATTATGTTCCGTTTCCTGCCGATAAAGAAGGAGCGCAACAAATCATTAATGAGTTTGTGCCTTTGTTTTCTGATACTACAAAAACATTAATTGGACAAAATATTAAATACGACTTGCAGGTTTTAAAAAACTATAACGTAGAAATTAAAAACAAACTGTTTGATACTATGATAGCGCATTTCCTTATCAATCCGGATATGCGACACGGAATGGATTTGCTGGCAGAAACCTACTTGAATTATTCGCCTATCAGCATTGAAACCTTAATTGGTAAAAAAGGTAAAACCCAAGGCAGTATGCGTGATGCAGATACAGAAGCCATTAAAGAATACGCTGCCGAAGATGCTGATGTAACGCTTCAATTAAAAGATGTTTTTGCGCCGCAGTTAAACGAACATCAGTTGCAAAATTTGTTTCAAGATGTGGAAGTGCCTTTGGTGCATGTGCTGTCTGATATGGAACGCGAAGGCATTAAAATTGATACAAAAGTATTAACTGATTATTCTGTTGAACTTGAAAAAGACATTGAACGACTCACAACCGTAACAGAGAGGTTCTCAAAGATTGGTTCAACTCCAAAATATGAAAAACGTAATATTTATGAGATCATACAGCAGAATATCAATTACCTGAAGCCCCGGAT
>CAIXZI010000309.1 GCA_903923915.1 uncultured Bacteroidota bacterium | reverse complement strand
CTTTACTGAATCTATTTCAGTTGTTTATTAGTCGTGGGTTGGCTTCTTATCTGTTATTTGGTATGAAATAATAAAATGGAGAAATAGAAAACATATCCATTTAAGTTTATAGATAAACAAAGAGTATGGGGATTTGTCTATAAAATTAAATTGATCTGCGTTTCATGGAATCCCACTCCAATTTATAAATAGCTTTTAGTCTTTGCCCAAAAACATCAAAGCTAAAATTGCTTATTACGTATTGACGTACATTATCTGCTTTATAGATAGAAAGGTTATCTATAACTTGCTGCATAGCAATAGCCATAGCGTTTATATCATCAGGCGGAATAAGTAAGCCGCTATCTTTACCAACATATTCTTTAGGCGCAGTTTGGTTACCCACTATAACAGGTAATCCACATGACATAGCCTCGGCTATAACCAAACCAAAACTCTCGTGCCTGCTGGGGAAAACAAAAAAATCGGCCGCTTGCAGTTGTTTGGCTATAGCTGCCTTTGAGAGGCTGCCCGTTAGTGTAACTTTTGTTTTTAAAATGAGATTATCCTCTAAGTAATTTTTTATTTCCTGCATTTCTTCGCCATCGCCAACTATAGTAAACGTGTGTTGTTGGTTGTTAGGTATTATTTTGTGAAAAGCTTTGAGGCAGCGTAGCCCTCCTTTAAACTCATCTAACCTACCTACAAAAAGTATATTATTTGTTACAGCAGTATTTGTTTTTAACTGAAACAAATTAGTATCTACCGGATTATGCGTAACAATTGTTTTTTTGGGATGTATGTTGGCTGCTTCTATCTCTTCTTTTAAATGATTGCTAACCGTTAGCACAGCATTGGCTTTTTGCATGATAAAGCGGGTCCAGTGTAGTTTCCAAGAACTATCAGTAGTCATGGTAAAAGGCCCTTGGTGTTCTGTTATAATAAAAGGCACCTTTAGTTTTTTAGCTATCAGGTAGCTTAGCGTGCCACTTAAAATACTACCATGCGCATGGATAATATCAACTTCTTTAAATGTTTTACCAATTTGATAGCCCGTTGTAAACCATTGTATATATGCAAACGGTTTTAAATAAAAAGGTATTTTTTTTGATGATATACAATAGCGATGTATTGTTGCATCTTCAGTTACTTCTGTATGTAGGCCTTTTTTACCAGTTAGTCGCATAAAGAGAACATTGGTTGTGCAATACTCTTTAACGCATTTTAAATAATCTAACAAAAAAATACCCTGCACATCTCCTTCAAACTTTGGAAAAAGATCAGGTATAACAAGGAGGTTCATTTTTTTTTTCGAATTCAAATCTTACAGTTTCTTTTTAAACAAGTAGGTATAATCGCTTCCAAAAATCTGGTGTTTAGGACTTACGGCATCGCCAAAAAAACTACGCGTTAACTTATACTTCTTTTCGTTAGAAAATAAATTAGAAAAACCCAGGAATGACTGGTTATAACGATAACATTTTACAAGTTCTAAATTATTTTGCTGCAATGTTTTTTCTATAAAGTCTGCAGGTACTTTATTGAGTTTATAGGTTTGTTTGTGAATTAAATTTTTAGCGCCTAAATACAAACGTATAAGATGACTATAAAAGTGTGAAGAATCTGTATTTTGAATAATAAGCATGCCACCCGGTTTTAATAAGCTTGAAAGTTTATGTAACAATTGCTTAGGTGAATTTACATGCGCCAGTAAACCCAGACAAATAATTAAATCGTACGAATTTTCTTTTAAATTAAGTGTAAAAAAATCTGCATTTATGATTTCTGTTTTAAATGTGTTTTCTTCAGGAATATTCTTTTTAGCGATAGATAACATGTTAGCCGAAATATCTATCAAGCTTAATTTTTCTGCTCTGTTTAATAAGGGAATAGACATGGCGCCTGTACCGCTTGGTATATCCAACACATGGGTAAAATGCAAGCCTGTTGTAAATGCTTCAACAGTTTCTTTACGTATTTGTAGGTTATAATCATATGTTAAATAGAGCGCTGTGTTTTCAAAAAGCTCCTTTACCACTTTACTTTTGTCAGTCATGGTTTTTGAAAATTATACTCTTTTAGTAATTAATTTTAATACGTTGCCCGCATAAATGCCATTTTCTTCGGTCAGTGTTTTTCGAGTTACAACTGAGTTAGCGCCAATGTAAACGCTTTTAGCGATTTTAGACCCCATTAATATTACACAGCCTGCCCCTACCCCAACATCTTCGCCAATTTCAATAGCCTCTGAAACATTTTTTTGTTTACGGTAATATTCATTCTTACCAAAGGTATGATTGCTATCTCGTATGCTTACATTTTCTGCAATGGCGGCCCATCTTTTTATTTTTATTTCTATACTACAGCTTAAAAACGTATTTTCATTAAAGAGAACATAGTCTTCTAAAATAAGTTTGCCTTCATCGCAAAGTTCTATGGTAGTGTTTCTGCCTAAGTCAACATAATCTCCAATAAAAATATTTTTGTTAGGAAAGCCTTTAAAATAGGGAAAAGTAGTGCATTTTAAACCTTTGCCCACTTTACAACCATGCAGAATGAGATAGAATTTAAATAATCTACCTTTCCATCTACAAGATGCATTACGAAACACGGCTTCTATGTAATTAATTAAACTAATCATTACTTTCTTTTCAAATTTATTACTTTTTTAACGAAAGTCTTTACATAACATTTTATAGTTCTGAGAATCATTTTTTGATGATGCCCCGTTTGATGTGCTTTCATAATTCGGTAACCCTCTATATTACTGGCACAAGAGCCACTCATACCACCTAATCTAAAACAAGTAAGCGTTTGAGGTATGTAATAAAAAGTGAAATTTTGCTTTAAACAGCGCAATAAAAAATCATAATCGGCAGAGATTTTATATTGCGTATCAAACATACCTGCTTTATCATAAACTGATTTTTTTACAAAACAAGTGGGATGAAATATAGCAGGCATTTCATCCATCTTGGTAATATCAGGCTTGGCAGACAATATAGACTCCCCATTTTCTGTTACATACTGCATATTGCCATGATAAATATCTGCATGTTCTATTGTATCAACCTCAATTATTTTCTCAATCGCATCAGGCAAATAAAAATCATCTGCATTAATAATACCAATTAATTCGCCGTTAGCAAGAGAGATACCTTTGTTCATGGCTACGTAAATTCCGCCGTCATGCTCGCTTTGCCAATAATCTATTTTGCTTTCGTAACGTTTTATAATATCTATGGTTCCATCTGTAGAACCGCCATCAATTATAATATATTCTATGTTTTTATACGATTGATTAAGTACACTGTTAATAGTTTGTTCTACATGCTTAGCCCCATTAAATACAACGGTAATAATGCTTACCAAAGGTAAAACAGTTTCACTTTTTTTATGTAAGCCTATTCCACCCTTAAGCATTAGCTGTTTTATTTTCAATCTGCTCATGTACTTTGCCAATAATTTTTGACCACACAAAATTGTTGCGAGAATGATTTATAATGCCGCTATTATGAGCAGATACTATACTTTCATTATCTATTATGCCTTGAAAAGTTGCTACCAAAGCCTTATCATCATTATCTTTATGTGTAACACCATATTTGCTATTATCAGTAATATCTTTCATACTCATAATACCTTCGGTACCAATAATATAATTACCAAAGTAAAGTGCTTCACTAATTGCGTGACAAAAAGATTCTTTGTGAGATGTCATGCAAAATACCTTCGCACGGTTATACCATTCGTAAAGCTCAACTCTGCTTGAAATGCTACCAGTAAATAATACTTTTTCTTTTAAAGAAGGAAACTCTTCGCTTAGTTTTTCAAAATAAGCTTTAAAGCTTTCATTAATTGTGCCAACAAAAACCATTTTCCATCCTTTCATGTTGGTTTGCATAATGGCTCGAATAATCATTTCATGATTTTTGATTTCT
>CAIXZI010000308.1 GCA_903923915.1 uncultured Bacteroidota bacterium | reverse complement strand
CATTCCTTTTATTACGGCAGGTTGATTGGTATGTTCCATTATCAATTCCAATGTAGTGTTAGCATTTAGTTGTCGTGAAAATACATTAGACGTTAACACAGTAGACTTGAACTTGTCGATAGGGCGAACACAAAAAAACGCACTAGCGCATTTCTTAATTTTACGGAGTAATAAAAATGGCTAATTCAGCTAACGCAGTACCAGCAGTAAAAACAGCAACACTTAAAGTAACAGCTAAAACGAAAGTCGTTTTAAACGACTACGCTAACTTTGTTGCTTCGTTAGTGCTTGCACGTAAGCAATGGGAACAAAATGCTTATGCTAAATCTAACAACGAAAAATATAAGTTGTTAGCAGATTGCTATGGGAACTACGTTGCAATGTGCGTTGATAACGCAAAAGCTAAAGAGTTGCGTGAGCAGCTTGATGCTTACATTGCAGCTAACAAGTTGGTGTTTCGCAAAGGCACACATAACTTAGTAAAGATTGTTAAGTGTGTGTTTGGTGACACTGACAAACGTCGTATTAGCACTTACGGCATTGTGTTGCGCACAGCACTAGCACAAGGGCTAAAAGCAAAAGACATTGTTAGCTTTATTAAAGCCAGCGGTGGCGTACAAGAAATTAAATTGGCACGCAACGGCGCTTTAACAACTAAGGCTAAAGCGGAGGCAGTACAGACATTTTTAGCTAAGAAAGTATTAGCTGAAGTGACTAGCACAAAGATTGCTGAATCGCTTGATGCTAGCAAAGTTGGGCAACAAGTGATTTTTGTTGCGACGCAAAAAGCGAACGGCAAGTTTGTGATTAACGCTGTAACTAATAGCACTGGTGCGGTTAATACAGCACTAGCCGCTTGTTACAGTGCTAATAAAACTAAATTAAGCAATAAAAAAGCAGAAAACAATGCCGCTGCTAACGATGCGGCTATTAACAAAGCAATTGGCTTAGCTGCTTAATTTAACAACAGTGCGCAGTAGAAATGCTGCGTACTTTATTTTTTCTAAAAAGGGGAAGTTGTAATGAGTAATATTTTTAAAGATTTTGATAGCAAGTACGAACCAAAAACACTAAACCACATTGTGTTTCACACTGCGCAAGCAAGACACAAAATGGAAAGTTTAACGAATGGTGCTTTTGGTTTTCCACTGACTGGTGTTAATGGCATTTTGCTATACGGCACTTATGGCACTGGCAAAAGTGCACTCGCTAAAATTCTGCCACAAGTTATTGAAGTGAATAATGGGGGTGAGTTTGCGCACGTAACTTATGTCAACGTTGCACAAGGTGGTGACAATGGTGCGGCAGTAATTGAACGTATTATTAAACAAGCTCAGTTAGTGCCGTTTGGTAATGCCTATCACTACTTTGTATTAGACGAAGTTGATAACTTGAGAAACGATAGTATGTCGTCGCTTAAGGTAGCAATGAATACAAACCCTGCTAACTGCGTTTTTATTCTAACAACAAACAACTTGTCTAAAGTTGAAGGTGGTGTAATTAATCGCTGTGTTGTCGTTGAATTTAATGCTGCGGCAAGTGCTGATTGGTTGCCAAAAGTGCGCAGCATTTTAGCGGACTATGGGATTACTGGCATTGAAGACAAATTGCTGCTTAACATTATTGATCCGTGCGAAGGGAGCGCACGTAAGATTTTGATGGCAATACGAATGTTAATCGCTGAACGTTTATTAAAGCGTGCTGCTTAACAAAGTCGTTTTAAACGACTTTTAATAAAAAGCTCACTGTAAAAAGTGGGCTTTTTTATTACCTATTCAAAGTCGTTTTAAACGACTTTGTCGAAGTGATTTATTTTCGCTTCAAGTCGCGATAGAAGTTCTCGTGTGAAGTAACGGCTTCTAAGTAAATCAGGCGGATGCCATCGTCATCGTCAACTTAACGAAATAATTCAGAGTGAGTGCCAATACGAGCAAGACGCAGTTCATTATCAATAATCTTATAAATCAACACACAGTCGTTAGTAATATGGCAATCCCAATACTCTTTGTATTCACCAATTAGCCGATGATTAACATATTTGGCTGGGAGCGATTGTTCGCTGATTAACAAACTCATTACCGTTAAATATTCAGCCTGATTAAACTTAGGGCTTTGTACAATACGTTTAAAGTCTTTGGCGTATTGGCTACTAGTAATTGGATTAAGCATCTTATATTGCTAGCTCTTAAGGAGTTTGTGAATATCTTCTAATGACGTGCTTTTCTGAAGTGCCGCACGATGAACTGGTGATTCAAGCTCATCTATTGCTGAAATAGTTCTAGCGTTTGGTACACGCACCTCAAAAGGAATTGCGCCTTCAACGGCAACGCGGCGTAAGAATAATCGAATAGCATCAGACACGCTTAATCCCATCGACTCGATGACTTCTGATGCCTGCGCTTTGGTTTTTGGGTCAATACGACACCGTACATCTACTGTTAGCATTTGGCGCTCCTTGTATGCGATATGTAGCTACATTAAGGAACATATTTTAGCAGTAATACAATTAAAAGCAATATTTATAAAGTGTATTTAAAACGACATTCAATGCATCGCACAACAATTTAGTCGACCAGTAGTCGAGCGCTTAATCGACTACTAATCGACTATTTTG
>CAIXZI010000307.1 GCA_903923915.1 uncultured Bacteroidota bacterium | reverse complement strand
ATTATTAGAAACTTTTAACAAAGCAGTTGCTGAAGCCGATAAATTAAGTGGCGATGAAATGAAAAAAGTTGCCGGTGGGATGATTCCTCCTGGCTTGTTTTAATTAGCGTTTATCTACAAATTTTATAGGCTTACGGCTTGTTTCAGGCATTAATTGCTTTTGTAATTTTTCAGCTTCCACAAAAAGTATGTTTGGAGCTACGCGTAATTTCGCCCTAAAAAAATCTTTAATTTCTTTTTCTAATTTCTCAGAAGGATTTGTGCAGCCTATGTGTACAAGCAACTCGTCTGTACCAATTTCATTGGTAAAAACTTCTACCTGATAATTTTTTACTTCTTCAAGCGTATCTAAAATTTCGTACAAAGCATGCGGATAAATGGTAGTGCCTTTGTATTTTATCATTTGTTTTTTTCGCCCTAAAATCGGACTTAAACGCGCGCTTGTTCTTCCGCATTTACATTTCTCAAAATGAATCTTGCAAATGTCGCCCGTCTTGAAGCGCAACAATGGCATGGCTTCTACACCTAAGGTAGTGATAACTAATTCTCCGGCTTCGTTGTTTTTTACTTCGTTTCCATCTTCATCAATCAATTCAATAAATAAAAGATCGGGTTGATGATGCGCGCCAACTCCGTGCTCACACTCTGTAAAAGCAGCTGCCATTTCGCTGGAAGCATAAGTTGAAAATAATTTTAAATTCCAATTCTCTGTAATTTTTTTGCCGAGTTTATTTAAAGAAAAATCTTCGTTTCTTATTGATTCTCCAATGCAAATGGCTTTTTGTATGCTCGAATTTTCATAATCAATGTTGTGAATTTTTGCATACTCAACCAACTTTAAAATAAAAGAAGGAACGCAAATGATTACATTTGGTTTTACACGATTAATAGTGTCCCACTGCAATTGCGGTATGCCATTGCCCACGCGAATAATGCCCGCACCCAATTTACGCGTGCCTAAAAAATACGCTAATCCGGCCATAAAACGCTTATCAATGGTGGTCATTAATTGATATACATCATGTGATGAACCGCCTGTAATTTTAAAAGAATTACATTCATTAAGCGCTAATCGTTCTAAATCATTTTCTGTGAGAGCAATGGTAACAGGCTCTCCCAGCGTACCCGATGTAGTAACGTAATCAATTATTTTATCGCGTGTTACACAAAAAAAATCGTCGTTATGTTTTTGTATATCTTCTTTTGTAGTGAAAGGAATTGTTTTAAAATCTGAAACTGTTTTAATTTTTTCTGCTCGAATATTATTATCTGAAAAAAGTTTTTTATAAAAATTAGAATGTGTGTTTACATACTCAATGGTTTGAACAAGTTGTTTTTGCTGATGATTCAGCACATCGATACTCTCTGCAAAAATAAGTTCAGCCATATTAAAGATTAAGTTTTGCTATTTGTTTTTGAATTTCTTGTCGCTCTTTATTTGTCGCAATTTCTTTTGTCAATGCTGTTTGATAATAAGTGACAGCCAATTTTTTATCGCCTGCTTTTTTATAATAATCACCAATAATTTGATACGTATAATAACTATTTGGATTACTTTTTACAAAGGCTTGTATAATATCGTCATCAACTTTTAAATCATATTTTGTGTTAGTGCAAAAGCGCACATAGTTTTTTATTTTTTTAAAGAGTAAAAAATCTTTATACCCTTTTGTTTGAAGAAAAGTATCTGCCGCAATGGTAAGATCATTTTCATTAATTTCTTTGTTCGAATTTAATGACGGAGCTTCTGCAAAAATTTTATTTAGATCGTAACAAATAAATTCTCCTGATTGAAACGGTTGTGTAGAAACCAACACCAGCCTATCTTTCGGAGAAAATATAACTGCGTGATGCGCTATTAATTGATTAATTGCCTTTTCGTTCCCTAAACCAATATCACGATTATTGATGCCTTTTGTGTCTCGCAAAATAGCGGCGGCATCTTTATAATTTAGTTTTTTATAATTGCTTAATAATTGTTCCATTCTGTATTTTCTAAACATGGAAGAACTCTCTACTATATTTTTATTATTATTTACATCGTTTGCAAAAGCCGCGCTCTGGTAGTGATTCGGGCAAACAAGTTCATTTCTGTCTTCCT
>CAIXZI010000306.1 GCA_903923915.1 uncultured Bacteroidota bacterium | reverse complement strand
GCAAGTAATAAAACAAGTAAACTGATTTTGATTATTTTTTTTATCATATAGATATTTATTTATGTGTTGTTTATTCTGTTCTTAATGCTTCTACCGGGTGTATAGCAACTGCCCTACGTGCGGGTATAAAACCTGCAATTAATCCACCTACAATAATTACACTTAATGCTTTCATGGCAATGCTAATATCTACCGTTGGGTTTGTAAACATAGAACCTTGCTCGCTGCCAATTAACGCATTTAATCCTTCTAAAGAATAGATGCCCGCAGCCAAACCTGCATAACCTGCAATGGCGGTAATAAGCAAGGCTTCTAATAAAATTTGTATAACTACATTTGAAGGTGTTGCGCCTAAAGCACGCTTTACCCCAATTTCTTTGGTACGTTCTTTTACTACTATCAGCATAATATTACTAATGCCAATTACACCTGCTAATAAAGTACCTATACCAACCACCCAAATTAATAATTCAATACCATCAAATAATCCATTAAGCTTGCCAAATTCAACCCCCATATTCCAATGACCAATAGCCACTTTATCATCGGGAGAAACTTTGTGGCGTTCTTTTAAAAGTGCAACAGCTATAGCCTCTCCTTTTTCAGAAGGAATATCATCTTTTGCTTTTATAGCAAACCAACCTACTTTATTAGCACAGTTAAACGCGTTTTGATAAGTAGTAAAAGGTATGATAATTGTTTGAGCTTGCTCTCTTCCTTCACCCCCACCCATATCAGGTTGTTTTAAACCTATCACCATAAAATACACGCCGTTAATTCGGATATATTTACCAATGGGGTTTTCATCTTTCTTAAAATATACTTCCTGTATACGTGTACCTATTATACATATTTTACGTTTATCATCAATATCATTTTGATTTAAGAAACGCCCTTTAGGAATATTTACTCTTTCTATTTCGCGCTCTTCAGGATATTGTCCCATCACATCATAGGTGCCGGTTTTTAAGCCTCTTACAATATTAAAGCTTTGTTTTAATTTAGGTGAAACTACAGCCAGTTCAGGTAGTTTTTTTAGTGCTTCTACATCGGCATTATCATATAAAAATGTTCTGCCCGATTTTAAACCTTTGTATGGTTTAGTAGTTGGTTGTGTCCATAAAAAGAAACTATTTGTTGCTAATCCGCCAAAGCCACCCATAATGCCATTACGCAAGCCATTGCCACAACCTAACATAATAACCAGCATAAATATACCCCAAGCTACGCCTAACATAGTAAGCGATGTTCGCAACTTATTTTTTTTTATCGTTGCAAATATTTCCTGAAAGCTATCTCTATCTATAATCATTATTCAGGTGTCATTTACAGGTATTATTTTGATTTTTCATTAATGGATAATCCTTTATTTTGATGAAACAGTTTTTTTATCAATTCTTGTTTTCTTAATAATAGTATATAAAATTTTACTTAATTCGTCGCATTTTTCAGTTAGAAAATCATACTCGGTTTTTGAAAGATAGGCTGTTTCATGTAATAATGAAATCCAAAATTTAGTTTCTAACGATTCTTTATAAGAAATAGAAAGCTTTGCTGAAAAATCTGCATCTGATATGGCCCCATAAGCTTCAGCCACATTAGCACCTACAGACGTACCCGACCTTAAAAATTGACGAATAAGCGCATAATCTATTTGTCGCGATTTAAGCGTTTTAAATGTATTGACAACTATAACGGCAAAAGCAAATGATTTTATTTTTAAATTATTTTCTTGCATTTTCTAATCTCTTTACCTATTTAATTTACCATACTGTTACCTAATACCTTTTTAATTTATCATACTGTTACCTAATACCTATAAATGATACCTGTACTAATCTTCTCTTAAAGCAACAACTGGTGCAATTCTTGCGGCGCGTATACTGGGTATTAATCCGGCCAAAGCACCCGAAACAACTAATAATACCGTAGCAAAAATGGCCAAACCAAAATCTATATCAGGGTCTTTAAAAAAATCGCTATTAACACCAATTTTACGCATGCCTTCAATTAAAGCTACACCAAGAACCAAACCTATATATCCTGCAGTACCCGTTATAAAAATACTTTCTAAAATTATTTGGCTAACAATTGAATAAGGCGTTGCACCCAATGCTTTACGAATACCAATTTCTTTGGTGCGTTCTTTAACAATGATCATCATAATATTACTAACGCCCACAATACCTGCTATTAATGTAAAGATGCCTATTATAGTTACAAATATTTTAATGCCATCTAACATGCCCATGGTGCGGGCATACTCTACGTTATTATTATAAACACCAAGTGCATCAACATCTGCAGGATTAAAATTGTGCCGACGAGCCATAAGCTCTCTAATTTCTTTTGTTATTTCTTCGCTGCGTTCAACCCCTGATGTACCCGTGCTAACCCACATTACATCTACATAATTTTTTCCATTCCAGGCGCGTTGCGCAGTGGTTAATGGAATATAAATACGGTCGTTATCTCCGTTGCCCGGATCATTAAAAACACCTATTACCATATATTTAAATCCACCTACATCAATATATTTACCTATGCCGCTTTCAGTTTTAAATAAAGCTTCTTCAACCGGTTTTCCTATGGCGCAAACTTTATTGTAGCTATTAATATCATTCATATTAATAAATCTGCCTTTAACAAGTGCCGCTTTTTCCAGGTTTTGATGATCGGGCATTACCGGGCGAACCAAAAAACCTGCGTGTTCTTTTTTATAACTTAATACTTTGGTTGTGTGTGCCTGATAAACAGCTGATGCATTATCAATTTC
>CAIXZI010000305.1 GCA_903923915.1 uncultured Bacteroidota bacterium | reverse complement strand
GGTAAAAAATATTTTATTGTAGTGCTTAATTTATCTACTACCATGTTTGGAAGTGTAGATGATATTGACAGGGTGCATGATTTACTTAGCTTTCATCACTTAGATTTTAAAATACATATAGATGCAGCTTTTGGTGGGTTTATTTATCCGTTTACAAATGCCGATAATAAATTTACGTTTGCCAACAGAAAAATAAATTCCATTTCGTTAGACGGACATAAAATGATGCAGGCTCCTTATGGCACCGGTATTTTTTTAATTCGTAAAAACTACATGAAATATGTTTGCACGCAAGAAGCATCTTATGTGCAAGGCATGGATTATACTTTGTGTGGTAGTCGATCGGGTGCCAATGCCATTTGTTTGTGGATGATTTTTCATGCACACGGTTCTGTGGGCTGGGCATTAAAAATGAACAACTTATTAGAAAAAACAACTGAGGTATGTAAAGCCTTAGATGAATTGGGCGTAGAATATTATCGCAACCCCTTTGTAAATATTATTAGCATTAAAAGCAAATATATTTCGGTAGATTTAGCTAAAGAATTTTACTTAGTACCAGATACACATACGGGTGAACCCGCTTGGTATAAAATTGTAATGATGCCGCACGTAAAACCAGAAATCATACATAATTTTTTAGAACAGTTGACATACTCACTAAAAACAAAATGAATTTAATAGCAAAATATAACGTACAAACACCTCGCTACACAAGTTACCCAACCGTACCCTATTGGGATGGTATGGCTGATGTTGAGCAATGGAAACAAAAGGTGTATCAATCTTTTGTAGAGAGTAATGAAAAAGATGGCATTAGCATTTATATACATTTGCCTTATTGCGAAAGTCTTTGCACCTATTGCGCCTGCAACACACGCATAACAGTTAACCATGCAGTGGAAGCCCCTTACATTGCAGCCCTTATTAAAGAGTGGAAGTTGTATTTAGAAGTATTACAAAATAAACCCCGCATTAAAGAAATTCATTTAGGTGGTGGTACGCCAACTTTTTTTAGTGCTGCACATTTAAAAAAATTAATTGAAACTATTTTAGCGCTGTCTGAAGTTTGTATTGATGCTGAGTTTAGTTTTGAAGCACATCCTGATAATACTACAAAAGAACATCTGCAAACTCTATTTAACTTGGGTTTTAAGCGTGTTAGTTTTGGTATACAAGATTTTGATGTAAAAGTGCAAAAGGCTATTCATCGTTTTCAAAGTTACGAGCAGGTTAAAAACATTATAGAACAGGCTCGTGCAATTGGGTACAATTCAATCAACTTTGATTTGATATATGGTTTACCTTTTCAAACATTAGATAGTGTTATAGATACTATTAATCAGGTAAATGTATTACACCCTGATAGAATTGCGTTTTACAGTTATGCCCATGTGCCTTGGATAAAACCAGGACAAAGAAGCTTTACCGAAAAAGATTTGCCTGTTGATACCGAAAAAAGAATGTTGTATGAAACGGGTAAAGAAATGTTTATTAAAGCTGGTTATGTAGAAGTGGGCATGGATCATTTTTCGTTACCCGAAGAAGGCTTAAACAAAGCTCTTAATAATGGTAAGTTGCACCGCAACTTTATGGGCTACACACATAATTACACCAAACTTTTAATTGGCTTGGGTGTTTCTTCTATTAGTGATAGCTGGACAGCTTTTTCACAAAACGTAAAAACAGTTGAAGAGTATTTAGAGCTGGTAAATAATAACGTATTGCCTGTTTTTAAAAATCATTTCTTAACAGAAGAAGATCTTTTGCTGCGCCAGCACATTTTAAATATAATGTGCAATTATTATACCGAATGGCATGAAGAACAAACCGCTACTCTAGCCGATGCACTATTAAGACTAAAAGATTTAGAGCAAGATGAACTTGTGGTTATAAACAATCGAAGTATTAAAGTAGCCACTAAAGGCAAACCCTTTTTGCGAAATATTTGTTTGTGTTTTGATAAGCGTTATTGGAACAAAACAGCACAAACAAAGGTTTTCAGCAGTTCTATTTAAATTCTATAACTACCATGATTTATTAAAAATTTAGCTGACTCTTGTCAGATTATACAATGATTTTTATCATACAGAAAGAAACAGAATGAAACTTTCTTTGATTATACTTTAAATAATTATATGGACAGCAATGGTTTTTACATTCATTTTCTTGGTGCCGCAGGCACAGTAACAGGCTCTAAATATTTAGTAGAAACGCCTAAGAAAAAAATACTGATAGACTGCGGTCTTTTTCAAGGATTAAAAGCACTAAGGTTGCATAATTGGGAGAGTTTACCTGTTGATGTACATAGTATAGATTTTGTATTACTTACCCACGGGCATTTAGACCACGTTGGTTATTTGCCTCGCTTGGTAAAAGCCGGTTTTAAAGGAAAAATATATGGAACCGAACCAACTTTAGATATTGCAGAAATTGTTTTAAAAGACACCGCAAAAATTCAGGAAGAGGAAGCGGAAAGAGCCAACAAACATAATTACTCAAAACACAAACCAGCCAAAGCTTTATATGATGTTAAAGATGCCGAAAAAACCTTTCCTCATTTCTCTGTTG
>CAIXZI010000304.1 GCA_903923915.1 uncultured Bacteroidota bacterium | reverse complement strand
TTACCCTTCTCATTATACTTGTACGCATACTTAAAAAAACTACTGCCATCAGGATTTTGGTTTAATGTTTCAATTACTTCATTGGTTTCATTAACCAATTGACTATTTTTTTCATCCGAATTGTTTTTCGAATAAAAAGTACCTTCTTCTATAATATTTCCGTCATCATCATATTTGTAAAAATTTTTAGATGAAATAATAAAATAGGAATAAGTTACTTCACTTGTTTTATGTCCTTTGTAATCAAACTTATAATCGTGCTTAAAGGCAGGGCTGCCATCGGGGTTAAATTTTGATTCTTCTAATAAATTCTTTTTATCATCGTATGTATAGGTGTATTTGTGCGAAGGGCTGCCATCTGCCAAATACTCTGATTTTTCTATATTGTTTCCGTTTTCATCAAAAGCAAAAGTAATTTTGGTTTTAATGGTTTCGTCTGAATTGTATATTATCTCTTCTATTTGATTTCCTTTACTATCATACTTATATAGTTTTTTAGACGCTATACTTCCGTCTAACTTGTAATTTAATTCTTCAATTTTTTTATTTTTATCATTGTATTTATAGGCTACTTTTTCATCAATTTTTCCGTTAGAATAGTAGGTAATTTCTTCCATACAATTGCCATTTTTGTCGTATGTTTTTTGCGAAAACTTATATCCGTCTTGATCATACTTGCCAAAAGCAGATTTCCATTCAATAACCGTTTTTATTTTTTTTGTTTTAATATCTCCGGGGTGATTTCTTTTTCTTGCAATTGTTTTTGAGCATAAGAAAACGAACTGCCTACTGTAAGTATAAAAAAAATAGCTAATGTTAAAAGCGTTGTTTTTGAAATGTGTTTTATTGCCATAAGATGTTAAATTTTAACAATTTTTTACTTAAAAACTGATGAAATTACAATTTAACTTTTAGGTAGCCATAAAAATGTTAAAATAATTTAGACTAACCCTATAAAACCAACCTTAAACGCTGAAGATTGTGCAAATAAAAACGCCATACAATTTGTACGGCGTTTTGTTAATGAGTAAAAGTAGAAGCTATTAATTTTTAATAAATCTAATAATTTTAACTTGGTTATTACTTGAATTTACTTTCATAAAATAAACCCCATCCGCTAAATTAGCTATATCCATTACCTGAACCTGTTGATTTGCATTTGCTTTTTGTTCTGCAATAACTGTTTGTCCTATAACATCGGTAACAGAAATGGAGTGAATGTTTTCATCTAAACTTACCGAAATACTATTGTGTGCCGGGTTTGGATATACCAAAATAGTTGATAAAGGCATTAAATTGTTAGAGATGCCTGTGCAATTATTTATAGTTGTTGTAATACTTGTTGCAGCACTATAACAAGGTGCGTCTGCAGCATAATTCCAATTATAAAACCAATAATAGTAAGCTGGTGCTGTGCTCATAACATCATTACCCGTAATTGAAGCAACAGAACCCACAGCAATTGGGTAACTTGCACCGGCATTATTACGATATAAATTAATATTTGTACCAGACGCTACAAACCTATAACCTGTATCAACAGGTAAATGCCAGTTTAAAGACACGGTGTTTTTACCTGCTACACTTAATGTTGGAGTAATGCTATAAAGTACAGCACCCGTATGATCTAGTAATTGAATAGTAGGTTGAGAGCTTGTAGTAGTTTGTGCATACACATCAACCGTTTTTAAGGTAAAAGCATTTGTTACATTAAATTTTGTGTAGTGAGATGAGTTTAAATACCCACCTGCACCTAACGTAGTATTTAGTGCCGGTGCTCCATTAAGTGTTGTTGTGCCTGCTGTTATAATACTACTTGTTGCAGAATAAGTAGTTGAAGCTGTAAGCGTTGGTGTGGTGTAGGTTGCACCTGTGCCAACGGTATTACCCGCAGCATCTTGCCAAGTAATAGTACCTGCGCCATTTGCAGTAAGTGTAAATGGTTGAGGTCCGCAAGCCGCTGTATTACTTGTTACAGTAGGAGCACCGTTTACAGTTATATAACTTGTTTTTAAAACAGAATCTTTACTGTTAGCCGAACAAGTTCCGGTAGCAACTAATTGAACGGCATATGTTCCTGCGGCAGTATATGTATGCGAAGGGGCAGTTGCAGTGCTAGTTGTTCCATCTCCAAAACTCCAAGTATATGCAGTAGCACCATTTGAACTATTAGCAAACTGAACTGCCAATGGCGCTGAGCAAGAAGCTGTAGTGTTTGCTGCAAAAGCAGCTGTTGGTACTCCGTTAGTAGCCGCAGCACCTACACCCACAGCGTACCAGGCATTAGTTGTTGAAGCTAATTCTTGAGAACAATTTCCGTATAAATCGGTTGCTGCTTCAATCATATAAGTACGTGCATCATTGTAAGTAGTGCTTGGTGTAAAATAAACGGTATTACCTCTAAAGGCTATAAATTTGGCTTTATTCATAGTTATTCCGGCTACGTTAAAAGCATTTCCTATATCATTAGTGCCGCTTCCGCCTTGACATAATAAATAGTACCAGTAAATAAACGGGCCATTATTATTGTGTGGCTCTCCTTGTGTGTCCCAATAAGTACCTAAGTAAGTATCGGGTTGTTGAAATGCATTAGGGTTGCTCATATCTCTAATACCTTTACCATCTGGCACTCCGGCGGTAGTACAGGTAATATCAGCGCCCATAATCCAATCGTTTTGATTAGGGCGTGCAAAAACTTCAATAGTAGTTCCAAAAATATCGCTGTTTCCTTCGTTTAAGGCATCAGCTTCACTAGTACCACTTCCTCCTAATTGAGAAGTAAATGATGTTAGTCCGTGCGATATTTCATGTCCACAAACATCTAAGGCAGTCATAATTAAAAACCCTTGACTAACTTGTCCATCGCCATAAGTCATTTCGGTTCCGTTCCAATATGCGTTTACATAATTGGTGCTATAATGCATGTAACTGTTAAGTGCATATCCATTGCCATCAATACTATTTCTGTTATGAATGGTTTTATAATAATCATAAGTCATTTCGGCACCCCAATGTGCATCAGTTGCTGCTTGGTTAGTACCGGTAATATTCCACGCACTTGATGTATTGGTAAAATCTGTTTGTGTATAATTAGTACCATTGTTCATGTTATAGGTATTAATACCTAGACCTCGGCCGGTTTCTCGTAAACGATAGGCATTTGTACCTGTATTATCTGATGTAATTGGCACTGTACCACTAAATTTAGTAACAGCTGTGCCTGTAACGTCAACTGTACAAATAAGGTTATGTTCGTTTATTACTTCGCCAGTTTGCGCATCTACAAATACGTCTGCACGATACAACGGTTCTTCGGCATAAATATTAAATTTATAAGCCAATCTAATATTAGATGATGCATAATCTGTACCTTTTTTATGTACTATAACTAATTCTCCTTTAGGTTTAAAGGTAAAGTTTGGATCGTTTAAACTTTCTTGTTTTTGTTTTTCAAACGCTTCATTTTCCCACATGTATTTTTTTGCATTTACTTTCTTTAAAGCATTTTGCAAAGCAGTTGTTTCTGATAAAGATGCAGAGAAAGAAGAGCTCATACTCTGAAGATAATCTCCATTAACACTACGTAGTTTGCCATCTTTGCTATGCGTAATAACCATAGTTCCTTCTACCGGAAAACCATTGGCATAT
>CAIXZI010000303.1 GCA_903923915.1 uncultured Bacteroidota bacterium | reverse complement strand
GAGATAATTTATGAATTTCATAATTGATTACTTTAAGGTTGTTGTTTTTTCTGCTTTAATATCTTTTCCTAAACGTTGTAAGTAAGAAATAAGCGCTACAATCTCTTTATCAGGCAATGTTTGGATGCCATCTTTTTTAAGATTGGCTGTAATTTCAAGCGCTTGTTTTTCCATATCTTTTGCGGCAATATTTTCATAACCTTCAGGATAAGGAACACCTAATTTTTTCATAGCCTTAATTTTACCAACGGTTGAAGCAACATCTACTTTGTCTTCTAATAACCAAGGATAAGCTGGCATGATGGTATTTGGTGACATAGAACTTGGATCCATCATGTGGTTATAATGCCAGCTATCAGGATATTTTCCGCCCTCTCTAGCTAAATCAGGTCCGGTGCGTTTACTTCCCCACTGAAACGGATGATCATATACAAACTCTCCAGCTTTAGAATATTCGCCATATCTTGCTGTTTCACTGCGGAACGGACGAACCATTTGAGAGTGACAAGTATAGCAACCTTCTCGCACATATATATCTCTGCCTTGTAATTCAAGTGGTGTGTATGGTTTAACACTTGCAATAGTTGGTATGTTTGATTTAACCAAGAACACAGGTACAAATTCCATAATACCGCCAATAGCTACCACCACTAAACTTAATACCATTAATTGAACTGGTCTGCGTTCAATCCAACGATGCCAGTGGTCTTTGCTATGCGCATGATAACCTGTAGTTAATGCAGGAGCTTCAGCATCTTCATCAGCAAGGAAAGAACCTTGTTTAACTGTTTTAATTAAGTTGTAAGTCATAATAATAGCACCTACCAAATAAAGAGCTCCACCAACAGCACGTGCTGCATAGAATGGTGCCATTTTAGTAACAGTATCTAAAAACTGCCATTTTAATTGCCCCTCAGGAGTGAACTCTTTCCACATTAAACTTTGCATAATACCTGCCCAATAAAGCGGTACAGCATAAAGAACAATACCTAATGTGCCAATCCAAAAGTGTATGTTGGCTAACTTTTGAGAATATAGTTTTGTTCTAAACATTCTTGGCAATAACCAGTACAGCATACCAAAAGTTAAAAAGCCATTCCATCCTAAAGCACCAACGTGTACGTGGGCGATAGTCCAATCGGTAAAGTGACTGATAGCATTTACACTTTTTAAAGAAAGCATTGGCCCTTCAAAAGTTGCCATACCATAAGCGGTAATAGCTACTACAAAAAATTTAAGTACAGCATCTTCTCTTACTTTATCCCAAGCACCGCGTAAGGTTAATAAACCATTTATCATACCGCCCCATGATGGAGCAATTAACATGATAGAAAATACAACACCTAATGATTGAGCCCAATCTGGCACAGTGGTATATAACAAGTGGTGAGGGCCAGCCCAGATATAAATAAATATTAATGCCCAAAAATGTATGATAGATAAACGATATGAATACACCGGGCGATTAGCCGCTTTAGGAACGAAGTAATACATCAAACCTAAATAAGGAGTTGTTAAGAAAAAGGCAACCGCATTATGACCATACCACCATTGCACCAAAGCATCTTGTACACCTGCGTACCATGAATATGATTTCCAAAAAGAAACAGGAATTTCGATAGAGTTAACAATATGTAACATAGCAACAGTTACTAACGTAGCTATGTAAAACCAAATAGCAACATATAAGTGGCGCTCTCTTCTTTTAATAATGGTGCCAACCATGTTCCATCCAAAAATTACCCAAACTAAGGTTATTAAAATATCTATAGGCCATTCTAATTCAGCATATTCTTTACCGGTTGTGTAACCTAAAAGAAGTGTAACAGCTGCTAAAACAATAATTAATTGCCAAAGCCAAAAATGTAGTTTACCCAGCAAATCGCTAAACATACGTGCTTTAAGCAAACGTTGTAAGGAGTAATATACTCCCATAAAAATACCGTTACCAACAAAAGCAAAAATTACTGCATTGGTATGTACAGGCCTTACACGCCCAAACGTGGTGTAAGGTAAATCCATATTCACCATCGGAAAAACTAATTGCAAAGCGGCTACTAAGCCTACTAACATACCCACTAAACCCCACAGCATGGTAGCGTATGCAAACATTTTAACGATTTTATTATCGTATTTAAATTTTTCTAGTTCCATAATTATTTTGTGTTTATTTGTTTACTATTATTTTATTTAATTGTGCTCATGTATTCGCTTTGCTCGGCTGTTGGTTTTATTATTTCAGTTGTCTCGGTTACTTCATCGTCAAAAAGCATTCGTACAGAAGGAGTGTAATCATCCTCAAATTGCCCGTCTTTTACCGACCAGATAAAAGCAATTAAAAACCCAATGGCTATGGTAAGACTGGCTGCTATTAGTATGAATATTGCGCTCATTGGTTTCCTTCGCAAAACTAATTCCTAGTTAACAAATGTTAACTGAGTTTAGTCAGTGCTAATTATGACTTTTATCAATCCCTTAGTTTTCCTGCAAATAAAGAACTCATCCCCGTTGTAAATAATACAATGCTTATTGAACTGATAGGCATTAAAATAGCGGCTATTAC
Organism: uncultured Bacteroidota bacterium; assembly: GCA_903923915.1. GTDB lineage: Bacteria > Bacteroidota > Bacteroidia > B-17B0 > Aurantibacillaceae > PALSA-968. The sequence goes on along the minus strand of CAIXZI010000303.1, from coordinate 2,464 downwards.
AGGTTGTAGATTGCCTTGCACGGCAAAGAACAAACCAACAAAATTGTATAGAATAGAAATAATAAAACTTCCAAAAATGATTGTTTTTTGATTTCTGCAATAAGCAAGAATGGCGTTTAATTTTGCAAAGCTCTTTCCGTCTAAAATAGCATCACTGGCAGGCGAAAAATTATTAATATCATCTGTAATCACAATACCTACGTTGCTTTGTTTTAAAGCCCCAGCATCGTTAAGCCCATCGCCTATCATAATTACTTTTTCTCCTTTTTGTTGCAAAGCGTTTATGTAATCTAATTTATCCTGAGGCTTTTGTTCAAAACGCAAATCGGGTTTGTTGCCAAAAAAGTTAGTAAGAGTGGCGCGCTCAACATCATTATCACCAGAGATAAGTGCCAGTTTAAATTTACTTTGCAATTGATTGATTATTTTTTCTAAACCTATTCTGTATGCATTTTTTATAACAAAGCAACCCAACACATCTCCGTTAATACTTACGTAAACTTTGCTTCCATCGGGTTCCGTTTCATTTCTTCTGTCTGTAATGTATTGTGCAGAGCCTAATTTTACTTCATGTGCATTAATAAAACCAATAGCACCTAAACCTTTCTTTTCGTGATATTGCTTAACAGATAAGGTTTTACTAAATGGAACGAATGAGGCGATGGCTTTACTTAACGGGTGATTAGATTGCGCTGCAAGCGAACGAATTAGTTGCTCTTCATCTTTATTTAAAACAGAGCCGCTATAAGTAATATCAGCTTCTCTTTGTTGTGTAATGGTTCCGGTTTTATCAAAAACAATAGTTGTAGCACTAGCAATGCGCTCAATAACATTTGAATTTTTTGCATAGAAGCCAAATTTTTGCAACATGCGCAACATATTGCCGTTAGTAAATGTGGCTGATAATAATAGCGCACAAGGACACGCCACAATTAAGATAGACGTAACAGCATTCCAGATTCTAGTAGGGTTATGAATTTGCCAATAAATGGCAGATACAATAGCCACACTAAATAAAGCATACGTAAAATACCTGCTTACCTGATGAATAAAGGATACACTTTTTTCTTCGGCGTTTTCTTTAAAGGCATCATTATCCCATAACTGCGTTAAATAACTTTGCGACACTTCTTTTACAATCTCTAATTCAATTGCACCTGCTGTTTGCTTGCCGCCGGCATAAATAATTTCGCCAATACTTTTTTCTATCGGAATAGATTCGCCGGTAACAAAACTGTAATCTATATGTGCTTTACCCAAAAATAAAATGGCATCAGCCGGAATGATTTCTCCGCTGTGAATTTTTATGCGCTGTCCCTTTTTTAATTTTGAAATGGGAATTTGTATTTCGATTCCATCATCATTTAAAATAGTTACACCCAGCGGAAAGTAAGAAGTATAATCTCTGTCGAAAGAAAGTGTTTGGTAAGTTCTATCCTGAAAAAATCTACCCAGCAGCATAAAAAACACAATGCCCGACATAGAATCGAGATAACCCGCGCCCGTGCCAGTTGTAATTTCATACACACTTCTGCCAAACGTAATTACTATGGCTAAAGCAATGGGTGCATCTATGTTTAAAATCTTTTGCTTTAAACTTTTCCAAGAAGAGATAAAAAAATCTGCGGCGCAATAAAAAAATACCGGTAACGAAAGAAACAGATTAAAATAGCTGAAGTATGTCCTTAGGCCTTTTTCTTGAATATTATTCAATCCAAAATATTCAGGAAAGCTTAACATCATAATATTTGCGAAACAAAAGCCTGCTATACCAATGCGGTAAATTCTCTTCTTGTCGTATTTGCGTATTTTTTTATTTGAAATATCATGTAAACTGATGTGTGGTTCATAGCCAATCATAGTAAGCAATTCGGCTACCCTACGTAAAGAAACAGAATTTATATTATAAACAACACTCACTTCTTTCTTTAAAAAATTCACTTGCGATTTTACAATCCCTGCGTCTAATTTATTTAAATGTTCAAGCAACCAAATGCAAGAACTGCAATGCATTTGCGGTAAATAAAAAATCACGGATTTTTGTTTCTCATCAGAAAAATGAATGAGCTTTGCTTCAACCGATTTATCATCTAAAAAAGCAAACTTACCTTCGCGTATTTTTACTTTTTGTGCAATGCCCGGATTTTTTTCAATATCATAATAGGTACAAAGTCCGTTTTGATTTAATATTTCATAAACGGTTTTACAGCCTGTACAGCAAAATTTTTTTTCTTGAATATGTATATAATCATCTAAGCAATCTTCTCCGCAATGATAACAAGCAATACTTTCAGTAGTTCTATTTTCAGCACTTATAAACATTTTGTAAAAAAATAGTTAGCTATTACATTGCGAAGTTATTGGCAGGGTAAATAATTATTTATGATATAAATCATTTATATCAATGATTTTTTTAATAAAGTGTAATGGATTAGGTGTTCAGGGCTGCATTAGACTTTGTCTT
>CAIXZI010000302.1 GCA_903923915.1 uncultured Bacteroidota bacterium | reverse complement strand
TCAATTATTTATATTTGACAGATGGAATTTACCGAAAAGAACCCAAAATACTTTTATAAACCAAGCGAGTTTAAAGAGTTGGCTGTTTTAGAACAAAACCATAGCTTGATTGTAAGCGAGTTAAATGCCTTGCGCAAAAACGCTAAAAATGGCTATTGGCTCGAATCTTTTCCGCATTACTTACAACCCGAAAGCAAAAATAAATGGAAGGTGTTTACATTTCGTTTTTTTAGTATTAAGCATCCTTTAAATTGCATGTTATGTCCTAACACGGCAGAAGTTCTTAATAAAATTCCGGGTTTAATATCTGCCGATTTTTCTTACCTGCCTGCTCACACTAAAATAAAGCCACACAAAGGTTTTACCAAAATGGTTATACGCGTTCATTTAGGCTTAATTATTCCTAACGATTGCGGCATACGTGTGGGCGATGAAACAAAAAAATGGCAAGAAGGTAAACTCATTATTTTTGACGACTCGTTTGAACACGAAGCTTGGAATAATAGCGATAAAGACCGTTTTGTACTAATGCTTGATATTGCTAACCCTTTGTGGGGCTACACAGCGCAAGAAATTTGCAAGTATAAAATAGAAAACATGATTGATGATTTTATGCTGAGTTTATATACCAAAGAGCAGTGGATGAACTTTTATGAAAAAGGAGAGTTTACTGAGTTTTCTACGGCTAAGTAGTAAATAAATTACACTGCCAAATAAAAACAGAGTTGATTCTAGAGAAGTTGTATATAAGCAATTACTTTTTTAATTGAAAATTGGGATGTCCGCATTGCCACATAGCAAATGCAAATTGGTTAGCATAATCTGCAAAGGTTACATTTTTGTCTTCGGTGCCATGCCCGCTATCATAATTTATTTTTAATAAAATTGGTTTATTTGATATAGATGCGTTTTGTAAAGCAGCGGCAAATTTAGCTGGTTGCCAAACAATTACATTTGGATCATTTTTACCACCTACGCAAATAACCGCAGGGTATTTTGTGCCCTCAAGCACATGCCCTACTCCATCCATTTCAAACAAAGCTTTGCATTCTAAACTATCTTTTACAGTTCCAAATTCAGGTATGTTAGTCGCCCCACTTGGTGTAAACTCATCTCGCATCTTATTTGCGCAAGGCACATTACAAATAGCTGCTGCATATAAATCAGGGTGTTCGGTAATGGCTCTGCTAACTAAAAGACCACCGGCACTTGAGCCCATGCAGGCCAATTTGGTTGACGAGGTAAAACCTTGTTTTATTAAATACTCCGCACAACTATTAAAATCTTTCCAGCTGTTTGGCTTTGTTGTTTTAAAGCCCGCTTTGTGCCAAGCTTCGCCTTTTTCACTCCCTCCTCTTACATGTGCAATGGCAATTACAACATTCTTAACTGCTAAGGCTTTTTCATAATTAATTTCATCCCAACTGGCATCAATGTTTAAGCCATAAGCTCCATACCCATTTAATAAGCAAACCGAAGAACCATCTTTTTTTAATCCTTTTTTGTAAATAAGCGTTAACGGAATCATAAGCCCATCATGCCCTTTAACTTCAAGTTGCTCAATTTCTAATTCATTGTATGCTTTAGGGTAATCAGGAGTTTTATTAAACGTACTGGCTGAAAAAGAATTATTTACGGGGTTATAACAAAACTCGGTAATAGGCATATTAAATGAAGCCATAACTAAAAAACAATCATTCTTGTTTTTATCAAAACAATATACCCCCATAATACCTTTGTTGGGTAATTTCACCTCGCTTAGTTGTTCGGTTCTTAAATTATACTTGTACAATTGGTAATTAATGCCATCGCTATAAATAAGAAATAAATAATCTTTACAATGAGTAATTGATAATAAACTTTGCGTTTTTTCTGCTGCAATAACTTTCGCATGTTCCCAATCAGGATTTTTTAAATCGGCACAAATAAGTTTATTGTTTGCCGCATTTTTACCTGTAATGGCATAAGCTTTATCATCAATAAATTCAATATCCTTTATCAATTCACTTGGTTTACAAAATAATTTCCATTGTTTTTTATTTGAAGATAATTCGATATAAGGCGCATAATACATAAATAATTCCGGCCTTATGTTTTCTAAACTTGCAAACAAATAATTTGGTGCAGATGAACTTACAGAAACAACAGGCACCTCATTTGCCTTTATATTAAGCTCAGGATAACTTTGACTACTAAAAAAATCAACATCTTTTTTAACATCACTACCAAGTGTATGTAGTTTTGTTTTAGAACTTAAACTATCATTATTGTATGATAAAAACCAATCATATAAAATAGCCGTATTATCGAATGTCCAACTAGGTGTAACGTCTGTTAAGACAGGATAAATAGTTTCGCGTAAAAATTGTTTAGTATCTACATTCATTATTTTTAATGTTCCATCTCCGCCACCTTCTTCTGAATAAACTATACAAATATTTTTACCATCGTAACTTGGCACACAGGCTTGTACAGAAAGTGTTTTGTTTTTTATGTATGTAGTTGGGTCAAACAATAAAATCTCATTACCCTGCATACCCTCTTTAAAATATACTTTGGCTACACTTTCTCCGGGCATGGTTTTGGTATAAAACACCCTGCCATTTTTTATGCTCCTTTTGCTAATAAATGGTGGTTGCAAACTATCAAGCATTTTCCATTCGGCAATTAACTCATCTCTACCAGATATTTTATTGAGAATGTCGTTACTAAAATCAGATTGATTCTTTAACCATAAAATAACATTTGTATCTTTTAAATTTTCAAGCCATCGATAAGGGTCTTTATAGTTTACGCCAAAATATGTGTCGCTACTATCAACAGTTTTAGATTTTGGATAATTCCAAGCTTGTTGTGCTGTATTGTTTTTACATGAATAAATAAGCACAATAAAAAACAAACAGATAAATTTTGACTTCATAACAAGTACAAGGTAGGGTTATTTTGTATTAAACAAAAAAGGAGTTCCAATTGGAACTCCTTTCTGCTTTTAAAAGCTATATAAAGCGCTTAAGCTTGTTTTCTGTCTAAATCTACCACTATTGGAGTAGATATACATAATGATGAGTATGTACCAATTACACGTCCAATTAACAATGCAAAGATAAACCCGCGGATAGCGTCTCCACCAAATATGAAGATTACTAATAACACGAAGAATACAGTTAACGATGTTAAGATAGTACGACTTAATGTGCTGTTTAATGCAAAGTTAATAAGCTTGTTACGCTCTTCACCATGTGCATCTGTTTTACCAGAATCAGCTAAACGCTCACGGATACGATCAAATACAACAACTGTCTCAGTCATGGTGTACCCCATAACGGTTAAAATTGCTGCGATGAAATCCTGACCAATCTCTAAAGAGAAAGGAAGAACTTTATCTAAAATAGTGTAGAACGATAATACAATTAACACGTCATGGAACAAGGCCACAACTGCACCCATACCGTATGTCCATTTTTTAAAGCGGACAATGATATAAATAAACATCACCACACAAGAGAATAAGATAGCACCATACGCACTATACAAAATATCTGTTGCAATGGTTGGTCCTACTTTTTGAGAACTTAAAATTTCAAATTTATCGCTTAAAGGCGCTAAACCTTTTTCTAAACCTTTTTTAACTTCATCATCAACGTTTGCATCGTTTTCTTTAATGCGGTATGAAGTAGTAATTTTTAATTTACTTGCACTACCCGATGTTTTAACTTCAGGAGCTTCTCCACCAAAAGATACTGCTAAAGATTTCTTAACGTCTTCGGTATTCATGGCTTTATCAAAACCTACAGTGTAAGTACGTCCACCTTTAAAATCAACACCTAAGTTAAAGCCGCCATTTTTAAAGTAGAACACAACACCTAAAACAATTATTGCAGTAGAGATTGAGTAATAAATTTTACGTTTTCCAACAAAATCAAAATGCAGGTTTTTAAATGCATTACGAGTCATGTTGTTATCAAACGTGATAGTTTGTTTTTTATCAATCATCCAATCAAACACCACGCGAGATAAAATTACTGCTGCAAACAATGAAGATAAGATACCGATACATAAGGTAGTTGCAAACCCTTGAACCGGTCCGTTACCAAACACATAAAGAATTACACCTAAAATTAAAAGTGTTACGTTACTATCTATAATAGTTGGCATAGCGTGTTTAAACCCTTCTTTAATAGCCTGTGCTGTAGATTTTCCC
>CAIXZI010000301.1 GCA_903923915.1 uncultured Bacteroidota bacterium | reverse complement strand
TTATTGTATTTCTTTTCATGGCCGATTGGCGCACAACGCTTATCGTTTCCATCATCATTCCGTTAGCCTTATTATTTGCATTTATTTGTTTACGCTTAAAAGGTATGAGTGCAAACTTACTCTCGATGGGGGCGATTGACTTCGGGATAATAATTGACGGAGCCGTCGTAATGGTGGAAGGACTGTTTGTTGTCCTTGATGAAAAGGCACACAAAGAAGGCATGGTACGCTTTAATAAAATGGCCAAGCTTGGCTTAATTAAACGCACCGGTATAGAAATGGGTAAAGCCATTTTCTTCTCTAAATTAATTATTATCACTTGCTTGCTTCCCATTTTTGCTTTCGAAAAAGTAGAAGGAAAAATGTTTTCGCCTTTGGCATATACCTTAGGTTTTGCTTTATTGGGTGCGTTAATTTTTACACTAACCTTAGTGCCCGTAATGGCAAGTTATTTGCTGAATAAAAACGTAAAAGAAAAGCATAACGTAGTAGTAAACTTTTTTGATAACGTTATTATGAGATTGTTTAACAAAGGGTTTAAACGTAAACGCCTTACTTGCATAATTGGTGCAGTAGCTGTGGTAGTTGGGTTTTTCTGTTTTAATTTTTTAGGATCCGAATTTTTACCGCAACTAAACGAGGGTTCTATTTATGTACGTGCAAATCTTCCTTTAAGTATTTCTTTAGATAAAGGTGTTGAACTCAGCAATAAAATGCGCCGTGTGTTTATGCAATTCCCGGAAGTGAAACAAGTAATGTCTCAGGCAGGTCGCCCTAATGACGGAACCGATCCAACAGGTTTTTACAACGTAGAGTTTTTTGTTGATTTACAACCGAAAGATGAGTGGAAAAGAAAAGTTACCAAAGAACAATTAATTGCTCAGATGCAGGAAAAATTGGCTGTTTTCTCAGGTATTAATTTCAACTTCTCCCAACCTATTATGGATAATGTGGAGGAAGCCGTATCGGGTGTAAAAGGCTCAATTGCCGTAAAAGTTTATGGAGATGAACTTACGGTTATTGAAGGTAAAGCCATGAAAATTTATGAAATCCTTAAAACTGTAAAAGGTATTGAAGATTTGGGTGTCATTAAAAACATTGGTCAGCCCGAGTTGCGTATTGAGTTAGATGAAGTTAAAATGGCGCAATTTGGCGTTACCACAACCGATTGTAATGCCGTTATTGAAATGGCGATTGGCGGAAAAGCGGCTACGAAATTTTACGAGGGTAATAGAAAATTTGATGTACGTATTCGTTTCAACAAAGAGTATCGTAAATCTGAAAATGAAATTTCTAATATTATGATACCAACTATTAACGGCGCAAAAGTTCCGTTAAAAGAGATTGCAAAAATTTATACTATCACAGGTCCGTTATTAATTTTCCGTGATGATAACAAACGTTTTTGTGCGGTTAAATTCTCTATTCGCGGTCGTGATATGGGAAGCACCATTACTGAAGCACAGAAAAAAGTAAATGCTGTGATGCCTACTAAATTACTTCCAAAAGGGCAATCAATTTTATGGTGTGGCGATTTTGAAAACCAACGTCGTGCATCTAAACGTTTAAGTCAGGTTGTGCCTATTAGTTTATTACTAATATTTATCATTCTATATGTTTTATTTGGCAATGGTAAAGATGCCGGACTTGTATTAATAAACGTGCCGTTCGCTATCATTGGTGGTATATGGGCACTGATGCTTACACATACAAACTTCTCTATCTCTGCAGGTATTGGTTTTATTGCCCTCTTTGGTATATGTATTCAAAATGGAGTGATACTTATATCCGTCTTTAAGAAAAATCTCGCCGCCAAAATGCCGATGAATGATGCCATTAGAGATGGTGTAAAATCACGTATTCGTCCGGTTGTAATGACAGCATTGATGGCAGCTATAGGTTTGTTGCCTGCGGCGCTTTCAACCGGTATTGGTTCTGAAACCGGTCGCCCGCTGGCTATTGTAATTATTGGTGGATTAACCACAGCAACAGTATTAACTTTGTTAGTGTTTCCATTAATATATTACAGAGCATTTAAAAAGAAATTCTCTTAGAGGTTTGTATGACTTCGCACGCTGTCAGTCTGAGCTTGTCGAAGACTTTGTGCTTGCACCGCGAAACATTTGACATTCTTATAATCTCTTGTAGCTTTGCTGCCTAAAAGATGTTTTTTTCTAAATTAGATTATAATCAGTTTATTGATCATATTAAAAACATTAATCGTGTAGATGGCGATGTTTTGTTAGTTGATAAACCTTATCATGTTACTTCGTTTGAAGTAGCCAATAAAATAAAAATTGCATTAAAGAAAACCTTCCCCGATAAAATTAAGGTGGGGCACGCAGGCACTTTAGATCCCTTAGCAACAGGTTTACTTATAATTTGCACCGGAAAAAAGACAAAACAAATAGAGCAAATACAAGCTTTAGAAAAAGAATATACAGGCACTTTTTTTGTAGGAGCAACAACGCCGTGTTTTGATAAAGAAAAGGAAATTGATTTTACATTCCCTACAGAACATATTACCGAAGATTTGATTTTGCAGTCAACTAAAAAGTTTATGGGCAAGCAAATGCAAACACCGCCCATTTATTCTGCTGTGCATATTGACGGCAAACGTGCTTACGATTTGGCTCGCGAGGGTGTTGAAGAAATAAAAATAAATCCAAAAGAAGTTGAGATTAAACTTTTTGAAATTACTCGCATTGCCCTTCCTGAAATTGATTTTAAAGTAGTTTGCAGCAAAGGCACTTATATCCGCTCATTAGCACGTGATTTTGGTTTGGCGCTTAATAGTGGTGCATATCTTAACGCTTTACGCAGAACTCGTATTGGGGATTTTAAGGCAGATGATGCTATCAAAGCTATTGCTAATCCTTTATAAGTTTCTCCAAAAATAATGCGGAGGTCAGTCTGAGCTTGCCGAAGACTTGCGTTTGCACTGCCACAAATTTTGCAGATTAGGATAGATTCATATCTATGTAATTCGTGTAATCTGTGGCTTCTTTTTTTCATTTGATTACATTGTTAATTAAAAGGCTGATATTTTTTTTAAAACGCATCTTTAAAGTGCTTTTTACCAATTAATTTTGTTAGGAGTGAAACGCACCGAAACATACAACCCATTTGCCAATATCGATAGGTTTTGCGTGTTGTTTTATTTTTTGTTGGTGCTGATGGGTTGGTTAAATATTTATGCCGCCGTTTATAACGAAGAGCACAAAAATATTTTTGACATGACTCAAAAATACGGTAAAGAACTTATCTGGATAAGCAGCGCAACCGTTATTGCTATTATCATTTTATTTATTGATGCCGATTTTTATACGGTGTTTGCTTATTTATTTTACGGTTTTTTTCTTTTGCTGTGTATCGCTGTTCCTTTTTTAGGAAGAGAAGTAAAAGGTAGTCGCTCTTGGTTTCGTTTTGGCGATTTTGGTATTCAGCCCGCCGAGTTTATGAAGTTTGCAACCAACTTAGCACTTGCCAAATTTTTAAGTAACGCCAACTTAGCGGTTGATGATAACCGACGTGGCATTTCTAATTTCTTTAAAAAATACCGAAGCACTATCATTGCTTTAATTATTATTGGGTTACCACTATTAATTATAAAAAAATTACAAGATGAAACCGGTTTGGCTATTGTGTTTGCCGCCTTTGTATTTACACTGTACAGAGAAGGCTTATCTGTAAATTTTTTGCTATTTGGTTTTGTGGCAGCTGTATTATTTGTGTTGGCTTTGTTGGTTGATAATACGTATCTATTTATCATCATCGGCTCGTTGTGCGCTTTGTCTTTGTTGTTTATACAACGTAATAAACGCAATATTTTTTTAGTGATTTTAATTGCCGTTGTTGGCTGCGGTATGGTAAAGGCCACATCCAGCGTGTACGAAAAATTAGAAGCGCACCAAAAAACACGTATTGATGTATTATTAGGCAGAGGCACTATTAACTTAAAAAAAGAAGGTTACAATGTAAACCAGGCTAAAATAGCCATTGGTAGTGGCGGCTTTTGGGGCAAAGGGTATTTGCAAGGCACACAAACCAAATACGATTTTGTGCCCGAGCAAGACACCGATTTTATTTTTTGCACCGTAGGCGAAGAGTGGGGCTTTGTTGGTACTTCTATTGTTATTTTACTTCAGCTAACTTTAATTTTGAGAATTGTTACCATGGCAGAACGACAACGATCTGAGTTTAGTCGTATTTATGGGTATGGCGTAGCATCTGTTTTATTCTTTCACTTAGCGATTAATATTGGCATGACCATCGGCCTTGCGCCAGTTATAGGCATTCCACTACCCTTCTTTAGTTATGGAGGGTCTTCTTTGTGGTCGTTTACAATTTTGCTTTTTATTTTTATTAAGCTTGATGCAAATAGGTTGAGTATATTGAGGTAATTAGGTTTTTGGATTATTAAAAACATAATAATCCCACGGTGATATATCGTCAGATAATGCACTTAAATGATCATTAACCTCATTATGTAAAATGATGCCAATCCGATTCAAAAACATAATGTAATTTAAAACATCTTTCTTTTGTATTGATTTAGATGTTTTGACTTTGTGTGCTATGGCTCCTCTAATATCGATAAAATTATTTAGAATCAATTTAACTTTATTATTTGACATTTTCTTCCAAGTCAGTTTACTTGTTATATTATTTAAACCTAATAACTGTTTAAATAAGTCATCGATTTTGTCTGGTCTTGGAACATGAAAATAATCTAGCTTATCAAAAAGAATTTGATCTTTATACTCCAAAAGAATTTTTTTCCATCCAGTATCTGAAAGTTCCCAAATTTTTAATTCATGCTTGTCGTTTTTTAATTGATTTGCAATATTTTTTAACACATTAGAAGGAATAGTTTTGTAAGAGGTCGATTTACTCATTAAATAATCAAATG
>CAIXZI010000300.1 GCA_903923915.1 uncultured Bacteroidota bacterium | reverse complement strand
TAATAACCTCGTGCAAAAAATATTTCTATACCAGTCTTTTAAAATGATTTTAAAAGGTTTAGCTATTGGAAATTTTGTGGGTATAACACTTTGTTTGATGCAGCAACAATTTAAGTTTATAAAACTACCTCCAGAGAGTTACTATGTATCCTACGTTCCGGTAGAGTTACACCTTAATCAACTGCTTTTTGTAAATGGTATAACGGTTGGTAGTTGTTTATTAATGATGTTACTACCTGTACTAATTATTAGTAAAATAACTCCTGTAAAGACGCTTCGGTTTAAGTAATCTATACGCATGATCTAATAGACCTCTTCGGGTAACAGGCTCAGGGTGACTTAAAATATTTTGATATAAAACATTATTTTTCGAAGAAGTTTAATAGATAATTAAGCTGTAAATAAATTATCTATGCAGTATTAAGCTGTAACTTTTATAGCACCTAACTCTTTGCCTACTTTAGCAAAGGCTGCAAGCGCCTTATCTAAATGTTCTTTTTCATGTCCGGCAGATATTTGCACACGTATGCGTGCCTGTTCTTTAGGTACAACTGGGTAAAAGAATCCGGTTACATAAATGCCTTCTGCCAATAGTTTTTCGGCAAAGGTTTGCGCCAGTTTAGCATCGTACAGCATAATAGGTACAATGGCGCTATCTCCGTTCTTAAATTCTAAGCCAACTTTTTTAATGCCTTCCTTAAAATAATTGATGTTCCACTCTAATTTATCGCGTAGGGCAGTAGTTTCATTTAGCATATCAAACACTGCAATAGATGCGCCCACAATATGGGGAGCCAATGAATTTGAAAATAAATACGGACGAGAACGCTGACGAAGAATTTCAATAACTTCTTTTTTACCGGTAGTAAAGCCGCCCATGGCGCCGCCTAAAGCTTTACCTAATGTTCCTGTAATGATATCTACACGATCCATTACATTTTTTAATTCAACCGTACCACGACCTGTTTTACCAATAAAACCTGTAGCATGACTTTCATCAACCATTATCATGGCGTTATATTTATCGGCTAAATCGCAAATTTTATCAAGTGGAGCCACAAAACCATCCATGCTAAAAACACCATCTGTAACTATTAATCGAAAACGATTTGATTGCGCTGCTTTCAATTGCTCTTCCAAATCGGCCATGTTGCAGTTTTTGTAACGATAGCGTTGTGCTTTGCATAAACGCACTCCATCAATAATACTGGCGTGGTTTAATTCATCCGAAATAATAGCATCTTCTTCGCCTAATAAAGGTTCAAAAACCCCGCCATTGGCATCAAAGCAAGCAGCATATAAAATGGTATCTTCTTGATGAAGGAAATCTGCAATCTTTTTTTCTAATGTTTTGTGGATGTCTTGTGTGCCGCAAATAAAGCGCACCGACGACATACCGTAACCGTGTGTATCTAATGTTTTGTGAGCTGCTTCTATAACTTTTGGATGAGAAGAGAGGCCTAAATAATTATTGGCACAAAAAATAATAACTTCTTTGCCATTTGCCAAGGTAACTGATGCACCTTGCTCTGAAGCAATAATGCGTTCGCGTTTAAATAAGCCATTATTTTCAATAGCAGAAAGCTCGTTTTGCAGGTGTTGTATAAATGCTTTAGACATGAGTTGTTTTTTTGCAAATATCGTAAAAGATTGAATGCTTTGAGTCTTAATTAAAAACAAAAAGAACGAGTTTCTACCGAGTTAGGTAACAAAAAAACAACCGCTTAATTTTTAAAACCGTCCGTTTAAAAAGAAATTCCCTTGCGTTTAAAAAATCGCTGAAGATTTTCCTCTTCTATACTCTAATTTTGATAGAAATAGATATAATTATGAATAAGAAAATACTTTTACTATTAAGTTTTCCATTTTTTTGTTTTTGTCAAACAAGCAACAAAAAAAGTGATTTACAAAAAGAGGAATTGTTGGGTAATATACAGCAAGTAAAACAAACTTATTATGTGGCCTCAGAAAAATTTGGTGAGATAATACAGGGTAATAAGAAATACTCAGACAAGGATAATTTTTTAAAAACATTTAACGAAAAGGGAAATATGGTTGATTGGTACACTTATATAAGCGGAGCTGAAAAATTTCAAAAACATACGTATAAGTATATTGATTCTGCTGGGAAGATGGAAGAAAATTTGTACAGGCCTGATGGGAGTTTAGACTGGAAATTTATTTATAAATATGATGATAAAGGCAACAAAATTGAAGATAATTGGTATGCGCCAAATGGTAATTTATGTAAGAAGATTATTTATAAATATAACGATAAACTAAACTTAATTGAAGTGAATTATTATAATGTAGAAGGTGATTTAAGTTGCAAATATGTTTATAAATATGACGATTTAGGAAAGGAAAATGAACAAAGTAAATACTCACAAGGCGGTTTTTTATTTTGGAAACGCTTATATAAATATGATGAAAAAGGGCGTTTATCTGAAACTTATGAATATAAAACAGATGGTAAATTAAAATCAAATCTTATTTACAAATATGATAATAAAGGAAATCCAAGTGAAGTAACAGAATATAGAACGGATGGCGGTTTAGAATACAGAAAAACCTATTCTTATGAATATGATAAAGTTGGCAATTGGATTAAAAGGATTAATAAAGAAGGTAAAGAATATACAATACTAATTAGAGAAATAGCCTATTATTAAATATCCATAAAAAAAGCCCCTTTTTCAAGGGGCTTTCATTTAATTGAAAATTCCAATTATTCTTTTATCCCAAAGAACTCATTATAACTAACTTCTTTGTTATTCAATTTATAGTTGGTTTTAAACAAGTTTAAAATTTTAGTATAGAAAAGGTTCTCGTATAATTTCTCTGCTTCTTTATCTCTGCCTAAAATATCTTTAGCTGTTTTTTCTACTTCTTCATCGCTTGGTGTTTGTCCGTAACGCGCAAAATGACTACGTACAAAGCGTTTTGCTTCTTCGATAGCTTCTTCCTGCGTAACTTTTAGATCATTTTTTTTGATGATCTTATTTTCAATCAATTTCCATTTCATAGATTGTCCCCAAGCATCAAACTCAGTATCTAACTGTTCGCGGGTTACAGGCTTATCGTTTACAGCCATTAACCAACGTTTTAAGAAATCTTCAGGTAATGTTGGATTAATAGTTTCAACCAATGTTTTTTCTACTTCAGTAAAAAATTTACGATCGCTATCTTGTGCAAACATAGAAGATAATTCTGCTTTTATTTTATCTCTAAATTCTGCTTCTGTTTTAATAGAACCATCACCATAAACTTTCATAAACAACTCTTCGTTAAGCTCTGCATCTTCCATACGAGCAATGTTTTTAACGCTTAGTTGTAAATTACAGTTAAGAGCTTCAGCTTCTTCTTTATTAATGCCTAAAGAAACAGCCAATTCAACTGCATCAGCATAAAGCTCTTTGCAGTTAATAGTAAACTTATCTTCTTTTTTAGCACCAATTAATTTCTTTTTAGCGGTTTCGCTTTTTAAACGTTCAACACCAATGCTGGTAGATTTATAAATACCTCCTGCTTTAATTTCGCCATTTTCATCAAGTTCATTAATATCAACAAATACTACGTCTTTTTCTTCTGCAACCTCTGGGTTAGAAGGTTTTCCGTAATTTTTACGAACGTCTTTTAGGTATTTATCAATTAAGGCATCGTCAATTTTTACAACATGGTAATCGAAAGCTGTTTTATCAGAAACAACCACATCAAATGCTGGGGCAAGGCCTAAATCATACTTAAACGTAAATTCTTTGCCATTATCCCAGTCAATTTTATCATCAGCTTTTGGAAGCGGATTGCCTAAAATTTCAATTTTATTTTCAACGATATAATTGTTAATGCTATCGTTTAATATTTTATTTAATTCATCTGCTAAAACAGATTTACCATACATTTTTTTAATCATTCCCGCAGGCACTTTACCTGCTCTAAAGCCCGGCAGTGTAGCCTGACGCTGTGCTTTTTTAATAGCATCTTCAACGCGTTTTTCGTAATCGGCCGGACCAACTTCTATGGTTACAACAGCGTTTAATGTGTCAATATTTTCTTTAGTAATATTCATTTCAATAAGTGTTTAAATAAGGGCTGCAAATTTACTATTTTTAGTGGTATTATTAAAATTTTATTTTGCTACTGAAAGGCTTGTTATTATTGAGATTTCTTTAGATAACAAAATATAACAGTTAGATTAATTTTATT
>CAIXZI010000299.1 GCA_903923915.1 uncultured Bacteroidota bacterium | reverse complement strand
TTTTATTTTTGGATTGTTTGCAAATGCCTTATCGTAGTGTGCTGCAGCTTTATTTCGTGAGGCAGCATATTCATCTAAATGTTTTAGTTTTATCTTTAAAATGGCAGCTTGTATAGTGTCTAAACGAGAGTTAACGCCCACAACGTCATGCACATATTGCGCGCTTTGTCCGTGATGGGCAACCATTCTTAGTTTTTTGGCAAGTTCATCATCACTGGTAAAAATAGCACCGCCATCGCCATAACAACCTAAGTTTTTACTCGGAAAGAAGGATGTACAGCCAACAGTGCCCATGGTACCGGCTTTGCAGGTTTTACCATCAGAAAAAGTGTAAGCAGCGCCTAGGGCCTGCGCAACATCTTCAATAACAAATAAATTATGTTTTTTAGCTAGTGCTAAAATAGGCTCCATATCTGCGCATTGTCCGTATAAATGCACGGGTACAATGGCTTTAGTTTTTGGTGTAATTGCTTTTTCAATAGCAGCCACATTTATGCAAAACGTATCTGGGTGTACTTCAACCAAAATAGGGGTTAGTCCTAATAAGCCAATTACTTCGGCTGTTGCCACGTAGGTATGACTGGCAGTAATAACTTCATCGCCAGGTTGTAAACCTAAAGCCATCATAGCTATTTGCAGCGCATCGGTGCCATTAGCACAAGGAATAACGTTTTTTACGTTTAAGTATTTTTCTAAATCTACCTGAAATTCTTTAACAGCCGGACCATTAATAAAAGCGGTATTATCAATTACGTTTTGAATGGCAGCATCTACCTCTGTTTTAATTTTTTGGTACTGACCTTTCAGGTCAACCATTTGTATTTTTTTAACCGTTGCTGTGCTCATAATTTCGAACTGCGAATATACATATTTGACAAATAAAAACTACTCCTATTTAAGGGTTTCTGGGTAACGTAAAATAAAGGGTTTTATTACATTTGCACACATGGCAAAAGCTAAATCAGATAAAATAACAACTTCTTCAGGATCTGCAATTTGGAGTAATATGCGTTTGCAAATGCTTGTTATCATTGTGCTTTCGTTTATTCTTTATGGAAAAGCTTTAAAATTTGGCTTCAATTATTTGGATGATAGCATTTTGGTAATTGATAATTACAAACTCAATTCAGATTATGGAAACATCCCAAAAGCCTTTAGTCAGCATATATTTAAAGTTGAAGGACAACCCGACAGATCGCATGACTATTACCGTCCGTTAATGACGCTTAGTTTTATGTTTGATGCGCACATGGCAGGTAGTCCGGCACCTTATTTTTATCATTTTACTAATTTATTATTACATATTCTTACCGGAATTTTATTACTTATTTTCTTTAAAAAGTTTGGCGTAGCACCTTTCCCGGCTTTTGTACTTTGTTTATTTTTTTTGGTGCACCCTGCCTTGGCACAAGCTGTAGCCTGGATTCCGGGCCGTAACGATTCTTTATTGGCTGTATTTGTTTTGGCTGCATTTATATTTCTGCTTCGTTATTTAGAAGAAAGGAAAATATACTTATTGGTATTACACATGTTAATGTTTGTACTTGGTTTGTTTGCCAAAGAAAATGGCATTATGCTTATTCCCTTGGTGTTTTTCTATCTAAAATTTATTGCAAAAGATAAGTTTAACACAAGTTTTAAAGCACCTTATTTGTGGTTGGGTGTTGGATATTTTATATGCATTTTACCCTGGTGGCTAATGCGCCAAGCCGCGCTTGATGCTAACAATTCTACCTATGTGGGTAATGTTATCAAAAACATGATTACCAATGCCCCTATGATATCTCAGTATATTGGCAAAACTATTTTTCCGTTTGATTTAAGTGTATTGCCAACCATTAGAGATACACATTTTATTTATGGAATTCTTGCTGTAGCATTAGTTGCGGTGGCACTATACTTTACGCCTAATAAAAGATGGAATTACATTTTATTTGGCCTGCTTTGGTATTTTATATTTTTGTTTCCTGCTTTGGTATCACCTTTTGTGGGCTTAGAACACCGCATTTATGTGCCCATGTTTGGCTTTTTGCTTATTATGGCCGAAACAAAATGGATACAGGAAATTGAAAATTCAAAATTCAAAATGTAATAGTACCACTTGGGTTTATTATTGTGTTTTTCTTTCTAACAAATAGTCGTTTGCCTGTTTTTAAAGACCGTATTTCATTTTATAAAAACGGCACAGAAACCTCAGAATATGGCACATTTGCTTACTTAACACTTGGCAAACAATACGAAAAAATTGAAAAATACGATTCGGCTATTATTACCTACCAACGCGGTTTAAAGGTAGATTCTACCTTAATTATGTTTCACAACAACATGGCAACCGATTACATGAAACTGGATATGTTTACCGAAGCAGAGCGAGAAATTAATAAGGAGCTCGCCATGTATCCCAATAACTATACAGCAGTTCAAAATTTAGGAACCGTTTATAAACTAACCGATAGGATGGATTTAGCGGCCGAGCAATGGAAAAAGGTTTTAAAAATTAAACCGGGCTTTACGTATGCTTATCAAGAGCTTGCTAAATACTATTTGGCTAGAGGCGATACGGTTAACTATGCTAATTGCCAACGTGCTATAGCCCAAGCCGGACAATAATTTTTGGGCGTTCCGGCGGTTACGCCGTCGGGCTTTACGTTGCAAGTTTTATTGATTTAGCTCATCGTTTTTATTTTTTAATTGCTTCGCTTAATGCTGAAAAAGCATTTCAATAAAAGCTTTCCACTGCAATCCCTAACGCAGAAAAAACAAAACATTATTGAATTGAAAGAGAAGAAAAACATTCTTTGTCTTTGTTTTTAAAATAGAGTAAAAGCTTATTTTTCTCTAACCATATGTTTTTGTCGGTTGGATAAAAGCCAAGGTCTTTATTGTTCTGTATTACTTTTCTATCCATACCGCCATAAATATTTACTGATATACATACTGTATTAACATCAATTCTACAAGGGTGCTTTGCTTTTTCTGTTAAAGGTGATGACTCTACAGTTGCTAACTTTATGTTTGTTTCGTTATTAATGTGGTCGTTAAAAAGGTAGTACATTTTTTCATTTATGTAAAAGTAACTTACATACGTTTTTAAACCAGTGGGTTTAAATTTAGCAATTTCAACAGGTTCTCTTATTGGCATAGTTTTTATCCATTCAATTTTTCCGAGTTTAGTAATTTTAGTTATTATGGCATCATCTAATGAATATATATTTATATTACCATCTCCACCACGCTTAAAGGCTGAAATAATATAGCCTCCATCACTAATTGGGGTGTAATTAATATCATATTCGCAATAATAATATATTTTGTATTTCTCTTTCCATGCTTCTGTAAAGTATTGAAGTGTTTCATACTCTACCTTTTCTTGTAAAATATCAAACTTAGATATAAAAATATTGGTGTTTTTTTTAGTTTCTATTTTTTGTTTTTTGTCTCTTGTTATATTATATGTTGTAATGGCAGAAAACAACAGTTTATTGTCTTTTGTAAATTGCAAATGAGAACTTTCTATCACTAAATCGTTTTCTTTATCAAAAGTTGGTAGGTATGTTTTTTCAGTATTAGTTGCTGGGTCATAAATATTAATAATAAATCCTACGTCTCTTGCTCTTTCGTCTTGAGCATCAAATGCATAAGCCAGTTTGCCTTCATTATTAATTGCAAAACTGCTAAGTTTTCCAATTGTATAGCCTGCTAAATTTTTATGTCTGCTATCATGAACTACAACTACCGAATAACCATCACAAATTTCTTTGCGAGGAGCATCCAAGTTTTTTAAATCAACAGTTGAAATATATCTTGGCGAATGCTTATAGAATATTCTATTGTAGGAAAGCGAAAAAACAAGTTTAGTGCTATCCGGAGAGAATGAATAACCAAACCCTGGTAGATCTTGGTCAAAGTGTTTATCTGCAATAAACTCATTATTTATCTCCCCAACTTCTTTCAATAAATTATCAGATATAACGCCGTCGGTATCTAATGTAGTAAGCAATAAAACACCTCTTTTTTTATCCACGTCTGCCGCGGGTATAAAAATATAAATTTTCCCTCCTTTCAAATAACATAAAGCTTTTGAATTCCAGTTTTTTGCTTTTAAATTTTTTTGTTTGATGCTAACGTCAGTTTGCCATTCTTTAGCAAATGTTTTTTTGTTGTATCGCTGTACAAACATATTGCCAAGCTCATCGTTTCTATAAATATAAAATGCATTATTATCTACTCCAATAACAGATTGCATATCAAATGGTTCTTTGCAGTCCTTAATAGGCCCATCTGTTTTAGAAAGTTGAGCTTTTGTAATAAACGTAATTGATAAAAATGCAATAAAAAAGAATTTATTTTTTCTATTCATAGGTTTTAAAATTATAATCGGGCCTTCATCAAAAACTTTCCTTCAAGCACAGGCACAACAGGGGCAGAGTTTGGCATCAGGCAATAACGTATATCTTTTTTTAAATGCAGATTAGCAAAGCGTTGTTTGTGCATAGAATAGTTTAAAAACTTGGTAGGTTTATCTTTACCAATTTCATATAAATATTTAAGCGCTAAACATCCATCACCCAAACTGTAATTTTTACTTTTATCCAACATCTGTTGAGTAACAGCACCCGCAAAAAGCGAGTCTTCTAAGTTGAATTTGTTTTTCCATCCCGAACATAAAAGCAACACGTTTCTATTTTGCTTAATTAACCAATCGCACAAAACATCTATATTTAAAAAAGAACCTATGACAACTTTATAAGCTTGTCGTGCGGCCTCAATGGCTTGTGTACCATTGGTTGTAGTTAAAGCAATGGTTTTGCCTTTTACATGTTCGCCCATATAATCGTAAGGCGAATTTCCAAAATCAAAGCCTTCTAATTTAATGGCATTTCTTTCAGCACCGGCAAGCATGCCTTGTTGTTTATATTGCATAGCTTCTTCAACACTTGCCACCGGAATTATTTTTTCGGCACCATTGGCAAAGGCTACACATATAGCAGAGGTAGCTCTAAACACATCAATAACCACTACAATACTTTCGGTATCGGCATATACAGGATACAGGTACGGAGAAAAACAAGCATCAATTTTTAATGTAGAATTCATAATTTAAAATGTAAAAGGCTCTCCTTTTAACTTATTAATTTTCAATTTTAACTTCGTTATGCACGTTCAATTATAACAGCGTAACCTTGCCCAACGCCAATGCACATAGTAACCAACGCGTATTTTTTATTTTGTTTATGAAGTTCTAAAGCAGCGGTATTTAAAATACGTGCGCCGCTCATGCCCAACGGGTGACCAATGGCAATAGCACCACCGTTAGGATTAATACGAGCATCATCATCAGCCAATCCCCAAGCACGAATACACGCTAAACTTTGTGCAGCAAAGGCCTCATTTAACTCAATAATATCCATATCGTTAAAAGTAAGGTTGGCGCGCTGTAAGGCTTTTTTAGCAGCTTCAATTGGGCCAATGCCCATAATACGTGGCTCAACACCGGCTACTCCCATCGATACAACACGAGCTAAAGGTTTTAAGCCAAATTGTTTTACACCTTCGGTAGATGCAAGTAATAAAGCGGCTGCTCCGTCATTTAAACCAGATGCATTTCCTGCGGTAACGGTTCCATCTTTTTTAAAGGCAGGTTTTAGTTTAGCTAATGTTTCTAAACTTGAGTGTGGTTTTATAAATTCATCGTGACCAAATATTTTTGGTTCTCCTTTTTTTTGCGGAATAGAAACTGAAATAATTTCTTCAGCCAAACGGCCAGACTCTAATGCTTTTGCAGCTTTTAACTGCGAGTGTAAAGCAAATTTATCTTGATCTTCTCTATTAATTTTATATTGTTCGGCAACATTTTCGGCAGTATCGCCCATACTGTCAACGCCGTACATTTCTTTTAATTTTGGATTGATAAATCTCCAGCCAAAGCTGCTATCAAACATTTGTGCATCTCTGCCAAAGGCCGAGCTTGTTTTACTAATAATCCACGGGCCACGAGTCATATTTTCAACGCCACCACCCACATATAACATTCCATCTCCAAGCATTAAACCACGTGCAGCTTCCATACAAGCATTAAGCCCAGATGCGCATAAGCGGTTTACGGTTTGACCGGCTACATTAATTGGATAACCTGCCATCAATAAAGCCATACGAGCCACGTTGCGGTTGTCTTCTCCGGCTTGGTTAGCACAACCTAAAATAACATCTTCAATAGCGGCAGGGTCTATTTTAGGATTTCGTTTTAATAATTCTTTTAGTACAAGTGTTGCTAAATCATCAGGGCGTACTTCGCTTAGTGTTCCACCAAAATTACCAATGGGAGTTCTTATGCCGTCTATTATAAATGCTTCTTGTTTCATATTTCAGTTGTTTTAATGCCTATCTTGCAGATAGCAAAATTGCAGTTGCAAATTTAGCCTTTATTCTTATTTTTGCCTTGCTTTTTTACCATGAGTAAAATAAAATACAAGTTTAACACCAAAAGCCTTACGTACGAAAAGGTTCATACTACGTGGAAAGAACGTGGGCTGAAATTACTGTCGTATTTGGCTACAGGCACTGTATTTGCTACCATTACCATTATTTTAGCCTATAAGTTTTTAGACTCGCCAAAGGAGAAAAAACTACATCGCGAAATTGAGAAATTAGAGCTTGAATATGATTTACTAAGCCAGAAAATGAACATGGCTCAAACTGTTTTGGCAGATTTGCAAGACCGTGATAACAACATTTACCGCGTTATTTTTGAGGCAGAACCTATACCAAGCAGCATACGCAAAGCGGGTTTTGGAGGAAGTGATCGTTATAAAAACTTAGAAGGTTTTGAGAGCACCGAGCTTATGCAAGAGACTTCTAAAAAGTTAGATGTGCTTTTAAAACAACTTTATATTCAATCAAAATCGTTTGATGATGTGTTGAAGTTGGCGCATAACAAGGAACAGATGCTTAATTCTATTCCGGCCATTATGCCAATGAACATTAAGAGCTTAATTCACCAACCGGGCGGTTATGGCTGGAGAACGCATCCAATATACAAAACACAAGAAATGCATCCTGGTATGGATTTCCCTGCAGCTGAAGGAACACCAGTGTATGCAACCGGTGATGGTGTTGTTGCACAGGCTGATGCTGCTATGCAAGGTTATGGTAATCATGTTGTTGTTGACCATAGCTTTGGTTATCAAACTTTATACGGACATTTAAGCAGAATAAGCGTACATCCCGGACAAAAAATTAAACGTGGAGAATTGGTTGGTTTAGTTGGTAGCACAGGCTTGAGTACCGCGCCACATTTGCATTACGAGGTTATTAAAAACAACCAAAAAATTAATCCTATCAATTTTTATTATAACGATTTAAGTCCGGAACAGTACCAGCAAATGTTACAGGCATCACAGCAATCAACGCAGTCGTTCGACTAAAATATGTCCTCACCCAAAATTAGT
This sequence comes from uncultured Bacteroidota bacterium, assembly GCA_903923915.1. Taxonomy (GTDB): domain Bacteria; phylum Bacteroidota; class Bacteroidia; order B-17B0; family Aurantibacillaceae; genus PALSA-968. The sequence goes on along the minus strand of CAIXZI010000299.1, from coordinate 3,249 downwards.
TTTAATACGGCCGTTGCCATTGTTGTTGCCAACATGATTGGTACAGGTGTATTTACCAGCATAGGTTTTCAAGTATTGGGTATACAATCTGCATTTGCTATTGTGTTGCTTTGGGTTATTGGTGGTGTTATGGCTTTGTGCGGTGCTTTGGTGTATGGCGAAGTTGGTGCTGCTTTTCCACAATCGGGAGGCGAGTATAATTATCTTTCAAAATTATACCATCCGGTGGTTGGTTTTTTAAGCGGATGGGTTTCTTCAACGGTAGGTTTTGCGGCTCCTGTGGCATTAGCATCTATGGCATTAGGTAAATATGTAAACAGTGTTTTTTCAACTGTAAATCCAACATTTATAGCACTGATTGTTGTGTTGATTATAACTGCTATTCATGCCACAAACATTAAATCTGGTGCGGCTTTTCAGCGATATGCAACGTGGTTTAAAATAGCATTTGTTAGCTTATTTATTATTTGTGGATTTATTTTTGCTACGCCAACGCATATAATTTCTTTTCTACCTGATAGTAATTCTTTCAATGATGTATTTGCCAATGCGGCCTTTGCCATTTCATTGTTTTGGGTATCTTATTCTTACAGTGGTTGGAATGCAGCAGCCTATATTACAGGTGAGATTGAAAATCCGCAGAAAAATTTACCAAGGTCTTTATTAGTGGGCACCCTACTAGTTAGTGTGTTATATGTGTTGTTAAACATGTTGTTTCTTTATTCTACACCTGTTGATGATTTAAAAGGACAAATTGAAATAGGGCATATAAGTGCTACACACATTTTTGGCGCACAAATGGGCAACGTTATGAGTATGGTAATTTCATTACTATTGGTTTCATCTATCAGTGCTATGATATTGGCCGGACCGCGTGTAATTTCAGCCATTGGTAGTGATGTAAAAGCTCTTAATTTTTTTGCTACAAAAAACAAAAATGATGTGCCTTATGTGGCGGTTATATTTCAATCGGTGGTATCAGTGGTGCTTATTTTAACTGCACAATTCAATCAGGTGTTAGAGTTGATAGGCTTTACTTTAACCCTTTTCACTACCCTTACAGTTTTCGGAGTGTTTATCTTACGCAAACGAAGCACAACAGCCTCTTTAAGTTATAAAACTTGGGGTTACCCAGTTACGCCTATACTTTTTTTACTAATCAATGGCTGGATACTTTATTATGGCTTTACCTCTAAAATGGAATCTTCCATATATGGCGTTTTAATAGTACTGGCGGGCTTGCCAATCTACTTTTGGGGTAAAAGAGGGCAAAATTAGCCTCATTCCAAATGTTAAAATTCAATTTTAAAGGCTAAAAATCAGTCATTTAAAAAAAATAACTTTAATACGCCGCCACTTTGTGGTATATTTGTAGCCCACTTTGAGGGAAGTGGTATTAAATAAACATAATTATAAACCCCTCTGATGCGCCCTTACGCAACAGATACAAGTAAAGTAAAATGACCGAAAAACACACAGAAACTACTACTGCCGATTTTGATTGGAGTTTAGTTGGAAAAAAACAAGACAGCTATTCTTTAATGGATCGTCAGCGTCTTGAAGATTTGTATGAAAAAACCCTTAAAACTATTGTAAACCTTGAAGTAATTGAAGGTACTGTAGTTGCTGTTAACGCACGCGAAGTTGTTGTTAACATTGGTTACAAATCGGATGGCGTTATTCCTCGTAACGAATTTAAATACAATCCTGATTTAAAAGCAGGAGACAAAATTCCTGTATTTGTTGAACAACAAGAAGACGCAGGTGGACAATTAATTTTGTCTCACAAACGTGCTCGTGCAACTGCATCTTGGGATAAAGTTTGTAAAGCACTTGAAACTAATGAAATTATTAAAGGATACGTTAAATGCCGTACTAAAGGCGGACTTATTGTTGACGTATTTGGTATCGAAGCATTTTTACCGGGATCTCAAATTGACGTAAAACCAATTCGTGATTACGATGTTTACGTTGGTAAAACAATGGAATTTAAAGTTGTAAAAATCAACAATGAATTTAAAAACGTTGTAGTATCTCATAAAGCTTTAATTGAAGCTGAATTAGAAACTCAAAAACGCGAAATTATATCTAAATTAGAAAAAGGTCAGGTACTTGAAGGTACAGTTAAAAACATCACTTCTTATGGTGTGTTTATTGATCTTGGTGGTGTTGATGGATTAATCCACATTACTGATCTATCTTGGGGCCGTATCTCTCATCCGGAAGAAATTGTTAAATTGGATGAGAAAATCAACGTGGTTATCCTTGATTTTGATGATGACAAAAAACGTATTGCCCTTGGTTTAAAACAATTATCTGCTCATCCTTGGGATGGACTTAGCGCTGACATTAAAGTTGGTGATAAAGTAAAAGGTAAAGTAGTTGTTTTAGCTGATTATGGCGCATTTATTGAAGTACAACCAGGTGTTGAAGGTTTAATTCACGTTAGTGAAATGAGCTGGAGCCAGCATTTACGTACCGCACAAGATTTCTTAAAAGTGGGCGAAGAAGTAGAAGCTGTTGTATTAACTTTAGACAGAGAAGAGCGTAAAATGAGCTTAGGTGTTAAACAATTAACTCCTGATCCTTGGTCGTTCATCACAACTAAATATCCAAAAGGTTCTCGTCACACAGGTACCGTTCGTAACTTCACTAACTTCGGCGTATTTGTTGAATTAGAAGAAGGTGTTGATGGTTTAGTACATATCTCTGATTTATCTTGGAGCAAAAAAATCAAGCATCCATCAGAATTTACTAAAGTAGGTGATAAAATGGACGTTTCTGTATTAGAAATTGATGCTGAAAACCGTCGTTTATCATTAGGCCACAAACAATTGGAAGAAAATCCATGGGATGTATTTGAAACTATCTTCACAGAAGATTCAGTACACACAGGAACTGTTCTTTCAGTAAACGATAAAGGAGCTGTAATTGGTTTACCTTATGGTGTTGAAGGTTTTAACCCAAGCAAACATTTAATTAAAGCTGACAAAAAACAAGCTGGCGTTGAAGAAGTTCTTGAGTTTAAAGTAATTGAGTTTAATAAAGATTCTAAACGTATTGTAGTATCACACGCTCGTACGCACGAAGAAGAAAAACGCGCTCATGAAAAAGCTGAAAAAACAGCTAAAGCCGACGAAAAAGAAGAAACCAAAAAAGCGGTTAAAAAAGTAAAAGATTCGCAAGATAGAACAACATTAGGTGATATTTCTGCGTTATCTGACTTGAAAGATAAAATGGACGCTAAGA
>CAIXZI010000298.1 GCA_903923915.1 uncultured Bacteroidota bacterium | reverse complement strand
TTCAGAAATATTATTTCAAAAAAAATCCAAACAAAGTGTTTTTAGGCATAAAACCTCAAACTATTACTGATGGAAATAAAATACTGTTAGTAAATGGCTTTTGGGGCTTAAGCAGGCATATAAATTACTTAGGTGAAATACTAATGGCAACCGGAATTATACTTTGCGTTGGTCATCCTTTTATGCTTTGGCCTTGGCTGTACCCTATATATTATATTGCCTTGCTTTTCCCTCGTCAAGCAGATGATGATAAACGATGTGCTCTTAAATATGGAGAACTATGGAAAACGTACATAAAAAAAGTTCCCTATCGTATTATTCCGTGGGTATATTAAATTCTGTACATTTTACGAGTAGTATCTCCCATAATATTTATGGCTATTTTACGTGACAGTAATTTTTGCATAATAAAAGACGCCAGTTTATTTCCAAAACCTGTTATAAACGAAGGTTGTTTACCCAACTTAATAAAACACTCCGCAACAACTTCTTCCGGGGTTTGTATTTTAGGTGCAAAAAAACTGCTTTTTTCAGGCTTTGTATTTATAAAATTTGGTGTAGCAGTAGCCCCTGCACAGCATGCCATCACATCAACGTTTTTGTTTTTCCATTCATACCAAAGACTTTCTGCCAGCACGCGGTTAAAAGCTTTTGTTGCAGCATAAACAGATAAAAAACCGCTACCCTGAAACCCTGCTAATGAAGCCATAAGAATAATAGCACCTTGTTTTTTTTGAAGCATTTTTTCTCCAAAAGTGTAGGCCATATTCATTGGAGTTATCATGTTTACGGTAGTCATTTGTATATTGTTCTCTGCCGTATTTTTTTCAAATTCACCAATATATGATAGGGCGGCATTATACACCAGCAAATCAACTTCTTTACCGTTAAGTTCGTTTAAAATGTATTGCGTGGCACCTGGGTCGGCTAAATCGCAAGAGATATAAGTTACCTGTATTTTATACTGGGTAGTTAATAAAACAGCTAATTGTTGCAAGGGTTCTTTTCTTCTGGCAATTAAAATAATATCCATTCCGGCAGCTGCTAGATAGTTAGCAAAAGCAGCTCCTATGCCTTCTGAAGCACCAGCCACCAAGGCTAGTTTTCCGTATTTTTCAAGTAGGTTCATTTACAGTAATCTTAGTGTAAAATTATCTCTAAAAAGATAAAGACTTAAAGTTAATCTTTATCTGGTAAGGTATATGATGCTTTTTTGGTTAATTTTTTTTCAAAAACCTCCACTGAAAAACTTTGATTTTATTTACTTTTTTGTTTTAAAGCAGTCCAACAAAACACGGCTGTAATTGCGCCTAATATAGGGGCGGTAAGATAAATCCATACATATTCTAAATGCCCTGAAACAATTGCAGGTGCTAATGAACGAATAGGATTCATAGATGCACCACAAATTGGCCCCGCAAACATAGCTTCTAATAAAACAACAAAACCAATTGCCAAGCCGGCAAACATTCCTTGTTCTTTACTGCCTTTTGCAACTTGCAGTATAACAAACATTAAAAGAAAAGTTAAGATTAATTCTAAAACAAAAGATTGCATAGGCAAGCCATAAGGTAATGTTGAGCCTAACAAAACATTAGCAGGAAATAAAAATTTTAATACGCCACTTGCTATAAAAGCACCTATAGCCTGACTAATTATATAAGGTAGAATTTCTTTGACAGGGAATTCTTTCGCTACCCAAAAAGCAATGGTTACAGCTGGGTTTAAATGTGCGCCAGAAATGTCTCCAACGGCATAAATCATAGCAGTAACGATTAATCCAAACGTAATAGCAATTCCTACGTGAGTAATTGCGCCACCGCTTTCCTGATTAATAATGATTGCACCTGTACCACAAAAAACAAGTGCAAATGTTCCTATTATTTCAGCTAAATATTTTCTCATTATGCTTTCTTTTTTCTAAAATCTAAATAATTAATCCAAGTAACTTGGGCGTAGTATTGATTGAACCAATTGTTTCCGCCTGTATTCCAAGTAATGTATAAAACACCTGCTTCTAGTTTGTTACTAGAATTAATTTTTTTGCCAATAGCCGCATAAGCCCAATTCTCTCCATAAATTGCGCTTGCATTTTTAAAGGTATTAAAAAACACTTCTTCGTAAGCTGCAAAGTATAGCTTTTCATTTATAGGCACATCAAATCCTACCAAAGCGCGTACACGATTTGTAAAGGGTGTTTCATTTGTTATTCTATCCTTAATAAATCTGCCATCAAAACGCAATCGGTATTTTAGATTTACTTTTTTTAGAGAATGCTTGTAAGTTGTCTGAACATAAAACCTGTTTTCGTTGACGTAATTTTGAACAGTTACGTTTGAACGCTGATATACATAACTACCTGTTATAGAAAGTTTATCTGTTAGTTTATACGAAAGCGATTGCTCTGAGTAAAAAAGCAGAAAGTTTGCATCTTTACTAATATTGGGTTTTTGAAAATTAA
>CAIXZI010000297.1 GCA_903923915.1 uncultured Bacteroidota bacterium | reverse complement strand
GATGGCAAAAGCACGCTCATCGGACGTTTGTTATTTGATAGCAATTCTATCTCTACCGATATTATTGAAACGCTTACCAAACAAAGCAAAACAGTTGGCGGCGATACTAAAATAGATTTAGCTTTATTAACCGATGGCTTACGTGCAGAGCGCGAACAAGGCATTACTATTGATGTGGCTTACAAATATTTTACAACCGATAAACGTAAATTTATTATTGCCGATACGCCTGGGCATATTCAGTACACACGTAATATGTTTACAGGTGCTTCTAATGCAGATTTGGCTATTATATTGGTTGATGCACGCAATGGAATTACTGATCAAACCAAACGCCACTCTATCATCTCGGCCATTTTAGGCATACCGCATGTTTTGGTTTGCATCAATAAAATGGATTTGGTTGATTATTCGGAAGAAAAGTATAAACAGATTGAAGCAGATTATATAACGTTTGCTAAGCAATTAAAACTAAAAGAAGTTTCTTTTATTCCGGCAAGTGCATTGGCGGGAGATAACGTGGTTACCAAATCAGGTAAAATGAAATGGTACAAAGGCAAAGCCTTATTAGATTTTTTAGAAACAACTCCTATTGCAGAAATCAAAAAAACAGAGGCTTCGCGCTTTCAGGTGCAATATGTAATTCGTCCGCAAACAGATGATTTGCATGATTACCGTGGCTTTGCAGGCAGTGTAATAAGCGGGTCTTACAAAAAAGGAGAACGCGTAGTTGTTTTACCATCAGGCATAGAAACTACTATTGATAAAATAGAAGTCCATCAAAAAGAAGTTGATTTCGCTGAAACAAATACACCCATTGTATTACATTTAAAAGATGATGTAGATGTTAGCAGAGGAAATAGCATTGTACCTGTAGCCTATTTACCTAAAACAAGTAAAGAACTTACGGCAACTATTTGCTGGATGGATAGCGCTGCTTTTATTCCGGGACAAAAAATATTGCTACAACAAAATAGTTTTCGTGCTAAGGCAGTAGTAAAAGAAGTCATCAGTAAAATTGATATTCATTCTTTTGCCGCTTTAGAAAGTGATGGAAGTATGAAACTAAATGATATTTGCAAAGTGCTTATAAAAACGGCAGAACCTATTAGTTATGATAGCTATGCGGATAACCGTGGTAGTGGTGCTTTTATTTTAATAAATGAAAACACTAATAAAACCATTGCTGCCGGAACGATAGATTAAAAAATCAATTAAGAGCGAATAGAATTTAAAGCTAAAAATAATTTAAGTGCTTTAGAATTTACCTTTTTTAAATGTAGGTAAGGTGTTTGGTCTCCGCCAAAAGAACGAAAAAAACGCTCTACGGTTGGTAACATACTACCACAAAAATTAAATTGTTTTGTTAGGGTTGAGGCAGTTTGTATTCCGTTCCAAAGTAGTAAACTGTACGCACCACTGCTTTTAAAGGTTTCGTCTGCACCACCCATTAAATAATAGGCACTTTGGGTATCCCATACTATATATACTGCTGCATGTATATTGCCACTCGCATCTTTTGCAAACAATATTTTACGGCAATTATTTTTTTTACAAGCCTCATCAATTTGTTTAACATAGGCAATAGAATAAGGAACTTTTTTAGATTGACGTTTAAACGTAAGCGAATTTATTTTATAAAATAATTCTATATCATCGCTTTCAGTAATCGTAATTTCTTTTTCGGCTTTGCGTATTTGTGTTCGTATGCTTGAATTAAAATTTTCAAACACTTTATCTAAATTAGTTAAGTCATTTATTAAATATGTATAACGTGTGCTTTGGGTAAATCCTTTCCAATAAAAAGACAGATGATTTTTATATTTAGGAAGGAAATACAAATCAAATAAATCGAAATTGGGTAATTGGTTAATTAATTCATCTAATACTTGCTGCTCATGACTAAGTTGCGTAGCTGGTTTCTGGCCTGCAAAATAGGTGATAACAGGTCCTAAGCCAGGTGTAAGCATTGGCATAGCAATAAGTTTTAAGTTGTATTTTTTCTTTATTGGGTAAGCCCATGCGCCAACAATGTTTCCATTACTCTCATTTATGACAGCATCCCAGTTTTGTTGGCCACAAACAGCATCTAACCACCAAGCTTGTTGAAACAAACTTATATCCTTAACAGTATTACAGTATTGGATATATTTTTCTTGGGCAGTCATTTTATTAAGACTTTAAAAATAGAAAAATAAAATGGGAGTAAATTATAAAACAAAAAACACTACTTCTTTATAAGCACATAATTTCTAAGTGTTTCAGATTTAGCAACGCCAAACTCAAATACCACCAAGTTTTCTGTATAATCAGCATAACCGCCTGCGCTTATTGTTAATTTATACGTATCAGGTAAAAGTGCCATAATATAACGCCCTGATGTTTTATTGGGTACAAAAGTTATTTCATCATTCGTTTTTTTATTTACAGCTGAGATATTTATATCTAAATCAGATTTATTGGTAGAATCACTACGCATAACTTTACCACGATATACACTATAATGTTGTTCGTTTTCTTCAAATTTTACACGATAAATATCTAAATCGCCAAAGCCGCCCGGGCGCAAAGCACTTGTGTATCCGGCACGGTTATCAGGTAAAATAGATATCTGGCGCTCATCATCTGAAGTGTTTAGAGGATACCCTAAGTTAATAGGACTACTCCATTCTTTATCAATTTCATCCCAAATACATTTAAATAAATCAAAACCACCCATGCTACTATGTCCTTCTGATGAAAAATAAAGTGTTTTTCCATCGGCAGATAACCAAGGGAAATCTTCGCGGTATTTGGTGTTAATTTTATTGCCAATGTTTACAGGTAAGCCCCACTGCCCTGTTGGCAGCATCTTTGCTGTATAAATATCTGTTTCGCCAATAGAGTTTTTATCCTGACGAACAAAATACAGAATTGGCCCATCTTCGGTACTAAAAATAGAGCCAGAATATTCTTTGGTATTATTTACATTTTCACTTAATTTTTCAATTTTAGAATAACCCGTTCCTTTTTTATGAGAGCTATATAAATCTTCAATTTCTGAAATATGATCTATGTAAACAATTAACTCACTTCCATCAGGATTTATACCTACAATTTGTTCGTCTAAGGCTGTGTTTACCATGTTTCCCAAATTTTGGGCTTTATCCCATTTGCCGTCTAGTACCTTACAAGTAAATGCATCCGAAGAAAAATATCCGTCAGATTCTACCTGTGTGGCATGTCCGCCTTTTCTACGTGATGTAAAAAATAAAGTTTGCTCATCAGATGTTATCCAAGGGTAATAATCAGGAAATTCAGTATTTACTTCAGGTCCTGCATTTGTAAAAGTAATTTTTATAGGGTGTTTCATAAGCGCCTGCGCATTACCGCATTGGTCAATGTAATGATCTGCTTTATCTGCTTCTTCTTTATTTTTACCCGCAACTTCTTTGTATTTTGAATACGCCTTTATAGCATCCGGAAATTTATTGGCAAGATGGAAGGCTTTACCCAACCACATCCAAGTATCTGGCGCACATTTAGGGTTTTTAGTAGCTTTTTCAAAATAAGGTATAGAGGCTGTTTTATCAAAATGCGTGTACATATAACACAGCCCCAATCGATAATTAAACTGCAAATCATCAGGCTCTCGTTTAACCAACTCTTTGTACATAGGCAAAGCCATTACATAATTTTGGTTTTTGTAATGCTCGTCGGCATCTTCGGGCTCCCACTTACCTTTTGGCTTAGCTTGCGCAAAAGAATGAGAGATTGATACAAGTATCAATAGCAAAGAAAATATTAAATGTTTAAATTGCATAAAAACAGTGCGAAAGATACAAATTTTTATTGCTTTTGTACATCATTTTATCTGTTTATATATTAAACAATTTCTTATACTTTTGATGCCTAAATTAAAACCATGCGTAAATATTTTTTATTAGCTTTTGCTGCTTTTTCTGTAGCAGGCTATGCACAAGTTATTACAGATACTACAAAAGCTGCCGAAAACTGGTTTAACCTAGACCCAAACACAAATAAAGTAAACGGAGTAAGCACAGAGCGCACCTATGCCGAGTTGCTTAAAGGTAAAAAAAGCACTCCCGTTATAGTTGGCGTTATTGATAGCGGTGTTGATTTTAACCACGAAGATTTAAAAGATATTATGTGGACTAACCCTAAAGAAATTGCGGGAAATAGTATTGATGATGATAAGAATGGATACATTGATGATATACACGGCTGGAATTTTTTAGGTGGAAAAGATGGTAAAAACGTGGATAAAGAAAACTTAGAACTTACCCGCATTTACAGAGATTTAAAAAAGAAATACGATAGTAAGGATGAAAAAACAATTGCTCCAACCGATAAAAAAGAGTTTAAATTATATACCGATATAAAAGCTAATTTTGAAAAAAAACTAAACGAAGCGCAACAAGAGCTTACTCAAATAACCTTTGTAAACGAAATGTTTACAGGTATTAATTTAGAAGTTAAAAATCAATTAAGTGTTGATAGTGTTAAAATTCAACAACTTAAACAATACAAAGCAAAAGATAAAAAAGAAGAAGGTTTAGTGGCATACGCTCAAGTAATCTTAATGAGAGATACTACATATACAGTTGATTACCTTTTAAACCAGCTTGATAAAGCCCAGGAATATTATGAAGATCAAATAAAATACAATTTTAATTTAGAATACGACCCACGCGGCATTGTAGGCGATGATTATAAAAACTCATACGAAAAAAATTACGGCAATAGTGATTGTAATGGCCCAAGTAGTTTGCATGGAACGCACGTAGCAGGTATTATTGCGGCAAATCGTACAAATAATATAGGTGTAAAGGGGGTTGGAGATAATGTAAAAATTATGTCGGTGCGCGCTGTACCTGATGGAGATGAGCGCGATAAAGACGTTGCCAATGCTATTATTTACGCGGTTGATAACGGAGCTAAAGTAATTAATATGAGTTTTGGAAAAACCTATGCGTATGATAAAGCTGCTGTTGACAAAGCCGTGAAATATGCCGAAAGTAAAGATGTATTATTAGTGCATGCAGCAGGTAATGATGGTGTTGATGTTGACAAAAACATTTTTTACCCATGCAGAAAATTTGCAGATGGTAAAAAAGCAAACAATTGGATAGAAGTGGGTGCATTAAGTTGGAAAAAAGGCAGCGACCTTGCGGCAACTTTTTCTAACTACGGTAAAAAAACAGTTGATTTATTTGCACCCGGTGTAGATATTTATTCTACCAAAAGCGGTGGCGGTTATTTAAACGAAAGCGGCACCAGTATGGCAAGCCCTGTTACTGCAGGTGTTGCAGCCGTTATACGTTCTTACTACCCCAACTTAACAGCAAAACAGGTTAAGAAAATTTTAGAAAAATCGGTTGATAAAGATTACAAAAAACAAATGGTTACTAAACCAGGGGATAAAGTAGCTGTAAAATTTAGTGATTTATCAAGTACAGGCGGTGTAGTAAATTTATACAACGCTGTTATTTTAGCCGAAAAAATGAGCAAGTAATTTAAGATTGAGGTTAAGATTAAATATGAGGTTAAGATTTATTTACTGTTTATTTTTTTTAGGCTATTTGTATAGTTCTGCTTTTGCGCAAAATACAATATCTAAAAACATACAAACAATAAGCGGAAAAAAATATTACATACATAAAGTTGAAAAAGGGCAGAGCTTATACGGCATTGCCAAAATTTACGGATTAGATTTAAATACTTTAATTATAGAAAACCCGGAAGCCATTGATGGCATTAAATCCGGACAAGAATTAAAAATTCCTACCGAAAAACCAAAAGAACAAAGTGCGCCAACTTTAAAAGATTATGAAAATTATCTTACACATAAAGTAAGTAAAGGCGAAACTGTTTATAATATTTGT
>CAIXZI010000296.1 GCA_903923915.1 uncultured Bacteroidota bacterium | reverse complement strand
TCTCGGAAAATATTTCTTCAATCTTATATAAAGCTGTAACAATATCGTAGCAAGTATTTAAACTACCCACTAATTTTTCAACGGAGTTAATTACTAAAAAGATAATGATTTCGGAAGCAACGAATTGCCCGATGTTTAATTCTCCTTTTTGAACTAAGAAAGCACCAAGAAAAAGCAGCACACTAATAAATAAAACTTTAAAAATTACTATGCCTTTAAACTGCGTTTCAAGAACCGAAAAATGATTTTTACGAGATGTAAAATAATTATTTAAGTTTTCTTCTGTGCCAGCGGTTAAGTTATTATAATTATTATGAATAGCATTTTCTTGAAACCAATCTATTAACTTATATTTTTCGTTAGAGGTTTCTATATTCGTTTCAATTCCTTTTTTACCATAATAGCTTATAATAAAGTAAAATGCTAACACTAATAAAATTGTAAATATTAAAAACCAAGAACTATAGGCCGGAAGTATTAATAAACCGAAAATAATGCTTATAACCGAAAGCGAAAAATCTAATAATATTTTACTAATCCCCTTTTGAAGAATAACAACTTCAGTAAACTTGTTTATTTTAGACAAAATATCCGGAGAAGGCTTTGTGTAGCTTAAAAAGAAGTTAATTTTAGAAGTTAAGCTTCCAAATATTTTTTGATGTAGCGTTTCATTAATGCGCATTTGCCATAACTGAAAAAATCCTATAAAAATGGTAACAACAATAGTTACACAACTCAATAGTATTAAAGATGCCGAAAAACTTCCAGCCATTATGTAGGTAACAATTCCTTGAATACCAAGCGGAATAGCCAAGTACATTAAGCCTTGTAACAGCGCAAGAAGGTATATTTTATACACAATACCTCTTTCATTAAACAACCACCTAAATAGTAAAAATGATTTTTTCATAACGCTTATTTTTACAAATGTAGTAATAACATTTATAATAATAGTATTACTATTATATATATTTGCATTGCATTATTTTAATATATTTGTACTATCAAACTACTTTTATGGAATTAGATATTAGAATCAAAATGAATGAGAAGCTGTTTCTTCGAAATCCTGAAGAATCGGCATTGGGAAAAAAGATTGTAAAACATGCGTTGTTACTTATTAATAAACTTGGTTTTGAAGACTTTACGTTCAAGAAATTGGCAGCAGAGGTAAATACAACAGAAGCAAGCATATATCGCTATTTTGAAAACAAGCACAGGTTACTGGTTTATATTATAACTTGGTATTATAGCTATTTGGAATATAAGGTTGTATTTAGCTTAAATAACGTATCTGATCCTAAAACAAAATTACAATCTATCATTAAATTAATAGCCGAAGAGCCAATAACCAATAATTTAACTTTCGAGTTTCTTTCTGAAGCAGAAGCGTATAAATTAGTAATATGGGAAGGCTCTAAAACGTATCTTTCACGCAATATAGGTAAGGATAATAAAGACAGGCTATTTAAACCATATAAGGATCTTTGTGAGCGCTTCTCTTTAATTATTAAAGAATATAATCCAAAATATAAATATCCTCATTCATTAGCAAGTTCTATGATGGAAATTGCTCATTCTCAAAGTTTTTTTAAGCAGAATTTACCTTCATTAACTGACTATCCAAAAGAACCTGATAATAAAAAACTCATTGACTTTCTTATTATTATGATATTTTCCGTTCTTGATAACAGATCCAAATAATTTATTTTTCACTAGGCACTTTATTTATCCAAGAGAATTCATTATTTAAAACCTTGTCTTTATTTTTTCTTATATAATCAATATAGGCTTCCGCAACAGGAGATAGTTTTTTCTCTTTTAGCCATATCAGATGCTACTTGTCTGAAAAAGTTGGCTCGAACCGTCTTTTGAAGGATAAAAAAATAGTTTGGGATTGGTTGCCGCCATTTAATTTACTCGCTACTGACAAGGGCTTTCAAGCAGGTACAAAAAAAGCCCCGACTTGTCGGGGCTTAAAAAAAGAGAAGAAAAAAAAGAACTTCTCGATTGGCGGAGAGGGCGGGATTCGAACCCGCGGTACAGTTACCCGTACGACAGTTTAGCAAACTGTTCCTTTCGGCCACTCAGGCACCTCTCCTAAACAGGCGGCAAATATAGTCATTCATTTTTTTTATTGCAAAACAAATTAACTACTTGTCAAATATTTCGGCTAATTTAGCTTCCAAAGCTGCTCCACGCAAGGCTTTGGCTAAAATTTTACCGTTTTTATCTAATAAAACATTAAACGGAATAGATGTTACTCCATATTTTTGCGCTACTTCGTTTTGCCAACCTTTTAGATCGCTAACATGTGTCCAGGTAAGATTATCTTTAGCAATGGCTTGCAACCATTTTTCTTTATTCTGATCTAACGAAACACCTAAAATATCAAACCCTTTATCTTTATATTTTTGGTATGCTGCTACCACAGCAGGGTTCTCGCCTCTGCAAGGGCCGCACCAACTTGCCCAAAAATCTACCAATACATACTT
>CAIXZI010000295.1 GCA_903923915.1 uncultured Bacteroidota bacterium | reverse complement strand
TGTTTATAAATTTTTAAGCGAAAATATTTCGCCAAAAAACCTATAAATCTTATAAAAATCAACAATCATCGAAACAAATATGCATTTTAACGTATTATCAATTAAAAAAAATGCTATATATTTACTATCGAATTAAAAAATAGTATATGAAAAAACAACTACTTTCACTTATGACCGTATTTGCAACTGGTTTTGCATTTGGACAAACCATTCCAAACGGTGGCTTTGAAAATTGGACAACTACAAATTTTGAAGACCCTCAGTATTGGGCTTGTTCTAATGACGAAAGTCATAGCAATAATTATGCCCCTGTAAATGCTGTAAAAACAACCGATGCATATCATGGCACCTATGCCATTAAAATTACTACTGTAGCAAATGGTTCAGATACAGCGGGCGGCTTTTTTGCACATGGCAACCCGGGCAATGGCCTTTCGGTTGGCATACCCTACAGTGAAACTCCAACAGGGATACGATTGTATTACAAGGCAAACATTATGCCCGGTGATTCTGCTTTAGTTTTAGCTATTTTTAAAAACTCGGGCAACACAATTGGGCAATATCTTTATAAGATAGGTGCCAGTCAATCTTCTTACACACTTTTTAATCAAACATTTAGCCCGGCTTTACCTATGACGCCTGATACCGTAGTTTTTGCCTGTGCAGCAGGTAATCTTATTGTAAACAAAGGAATGCCTGGCACTATGCTGCAAGTAGATAGTATTTCTTTTACAGGCGTAGTTAATCAACCAACTAATTTTAATGGAGATTTTGAATTATGGCAAAACACAACAAAAAACTCGCTTATTGGATGGAATACAAACTTACCTATTAAAACTACCAATAAATACAGCGGTAATTATGCATTAGAGCTTGTAACAAGTCCTCCGGGCTTTGGAAACAATCAGGCTCAATCTGCAAGATGTAGCAATGCAATTAGTAATTATGGTCCGCCAACAGGTGGATCGCCTTATACTACACAAATTGATACCTTAATTTTTTATTATAAATATTTACCGGCTAATTATCCTGTATCTACAGATAGTGGTAGATTTTTTCTTACTTTTTTTAAAAATGGAGCATATATTGGTAATCAATCTAAATTATTGCCATTTTCTATTAATTACAAAAAAGTTGAAATTCCTTTTAGCTTAGGAATGGCACCCGATACCGTTCAAATTTCATTTGAATCTTCTAAATATCCTGTACAAAACTCTTATATCGGTTCTGATTTAACAATAGATCAGCTTTATTTTAAATCGCAAGCTGTTCCTGTTTCAGCTTTTACAATGCCTGCAACAGGCTGTAAAGGTGTGCCCATTCAATTAGTAGATAGCTCTACAAATATGCCTACTTCGTGGCAGTGGTTTATGACTAATTCTAGCCCGTCTAACAATTCTAATTTACAAAATCCAATAATAACTTATACAAATATTGGAACATTTACCGTTTCTTTACAAGCAGCAGATTCATTTGGAACAGGTTCTTATATATCAAAAGTAATTACTATCTATAATAACCCGGTTGTAAGTGTAAATTCGGCTACCATTTGTGCCGGCACCAGTGCAACTTTAACTGCAAATGGGGCAAGCACTTATACATGGAATACATCCGCTACAGGTTCTATCTATATGGTTTCTCCTTCAGCAAATACGGGATACACGGTTGTTGGCACAAGCACAGTTGGTTGTTTAGGTTCAGCTTCATCAAATGTTAAAGTATTAACAGCTCCTGTACCTGATATTTGTATGGTTACGGTTGATAGTTTATCTATTAATA